>CALMAP010000119.1 GCA_937859825.1 uncultured Terriglobus sp.
CAGACGTTCGGCTGCCGGATGCCGCATTGGCAAGCCTCTACTAACAAGGTCGTCGAGGCTCTGCTGCAAGATCAGGCCTAAAGCTCCTCGCTCCGGAAGCCGAGAGGATTGCGTCCGTCGCGTACCACGTCCAGCAGGTACTCGCCATACCCGCTCTTGCGCAAGGGACCGGCAAGTTCCGTAAGCTGCTCCGCCGTGATAAATCCCATCAAGTACGCGATCTCCTCGGGGCAGGCGACCTTCTGGCCTTGCCGGTGCTCGATGGTTTGAATGAAGGCACCAGCCTCAAGCAGGGAAGCATGCGTACCGGTATCAAGCCAGGCAGTGCCACGGCTCAGTGGCTGCACATCGAGCTTGCCGGCGTGCAGATAGTGCAGGTTCACGTCGGTAATCTCAAGCTCGCCACGGGAAGAAGGGCGGATCATCTTCGCCACCGCAGGTACATCCTTGTCATAGAAATAGAGACCGGTCACAGCGAAGCGCGACTTCGGTTTCGCGGGCTTTTCCTCGATGGAGATGGCCTTGCCCCCACCATCGAACTCCACCACGCCGTAGCGCTCCGGGTCGCTTACGCGGTAAGCGAAGACCGTTGCGCCGTCCTGTTTTGCTGCAGCGGCTTGCAGCATGCGGGCCATTGCCGTGCCGAAGAAGATGTTATCGCCAAGTACCAGCGCGCTGGGGCTGCCATTCAGGAACTGCTCGCCAATCAGGAACGCCTGTGCCAGCCCATCGGGGCTCGGCTGTACCGCGTATTGAATGTTCAATCCCCATGCCGCGCCGTTCCCGAGAAGCGCCTCGAAGCGGGGCGTGTCCACCGGCGTAGAGATGATGAGAATGTCGCGGATGCCCGCGAGCATCAGCGTGCTCAGCGGGTAGTAGATCATTGGTTTGTCGTACACCGGCAGCAGTTGTTTTGAGAGCACCTGCGTAAGCGGGTAAAGCCGTGTGCCTGAGCCGCCGGCAAGAATGATTCCTTTGCGTTGCATGGGTGTGGGGACCTGATACGGCGGCGTTTCTGCCGTCCTTTGCTAGTAAGTTTGCCCGCTCATTATAGCGACCGGGTACGCATCGGTGCCGGTGCAGTAAAGTTGAAAGTGAGGGCGAACGATGGCGATTCTGGTGACCGGTGGGACCGGCTTCATCGGCAGTAATTTTGTGCTCACGTGGGCAAAGAACACAGACGAGCAGGTCATCAACCTGGACAAGCTCACCTATGCCGCCAACCCGCTCACGATGGTTCCGCTTGAGGGCAAGCCGAACTATACCTTCGTCCACGGCGACATCTGCGATGCGGCGTTGTTGCAAAAGGTGTTCGCAGCGCACCATCCGCGCGCGGTGGTTCACTTCGCCGCAGAGAGCCACGTCGATCGTTCCATTACCGGCCCGGAAGCATTTCTACGGACGAACATCACCGGTACCTATGAATTGCTGCAGGCAGCCCGCACCTTCTATGACGGCCTGAAGGGTGACGAGCGCGAGGCGTTCCGTTTTCTTCACGTCTCCACCGACGAGGTCTACGGCACTCTCGCTCCTGCCGATCCGGCGTTTCATGAGAACACGCCGTATGCTCCCAATTCCCCGTATGCTGCCTCGAAAGCGGCGAGCGATCATATTGTGCGGGCATGGCACCACACGTTTGGACTGCCGGTGCTCACGACCAACTGTTCCAACAACTACGGCCCAAACCAGTTTCCTGAAAAGCTGATCCCGCTCATGATCCACAACGGCTTGAGCGGCAGGCCGCTGCCCGTCTATGGCGACGGCCTGCAGGTGCGCGACTGGCTCTTTGTGGAAGACCATTGCTCCGCCATCCGCACCGTGCTTGAGAAGGGCCGTCTGGGCGAGACCTACAATATCGGCGGATGCAACCAGCGCACGAACATGGACGTGGTGAAGGCGCTGTGCTCGCTGCTTGATGAACTCGCACCAGACACAAACGGCGAGTCGCATTCCCGCCTGATCACGCACGTGACGGACCGCCCAGGGCACGATCGCCGCTACGCCATCGACGCGACGAAAATCGAGACGGAACTTGAATGGAAGCCAGCCGAAACCTTTGAAACAGGCCTGCGCAAAACAGTGCAGTGGTATCTCGATCATCAGGACTGGGTGCACACCATTACCAGCGGAGAATACAAGCGCTGGATCGAACAGAACTACGAGAACCGCGCTTAGAGCGCATCATCTGTGAGGAGTTCAGCCGCACGGCGCAGAACGGCAGTTTCAGAGTGCAATGCCGCACCGCGATAGTTGCATGGGATACTCGTATGGTTTCCATAGTTTCTATCTCGTGAGGCGCGGACTCAGCATGCGCCGGTGCAAAAGATTCACCGGTCCGTCCGTCCGCCCAGGATTCGTTCTGAGGTAAACCATTGCACGCGTCGCTACTGCATGCTTTCCGGAGCCCGCTCTTTGCCGTGATTGGCGTTGCCCTGATGGCAGCGGCCGCCCGGGGCATGTTGTTCCTGTTCCCGCTGCTCGATGTGGAGAAGCGGGCGCACAAAAGCTCATTGCCGCTTGACGGACTTCGTGGCCTGCTGGCCTCGTCGGTGCTGTTTCACCATGCTGCCATCTGGTTCGAGTACGAACGCACTGGGCACTGGTCAGAACCCGCATCCCGCTTGTACGCCCAGTTGGGACCTGCGGCCGTAACCGTCTTCTTCTTTGTGAGCGGCTACCTTTTCTGGGACAAAGCGCTTAAGCGGCCAGACACGATCACATGGCGCAAACTGGTTCCAAATCGCGTGCGTCGAATTTTTCCTGCTTACTGGGCGGCCGTAGTGGTGATTCTGGTGAGCGCGCTGGCCGCGTCAAACTTTCACTTGCATCAGTCTGCCCGGTCTTCCGCGCTGCAGGCCATAGAGTGGTTCACGGGACTCGCCAGTCCAAACATCAATGGCGTCGATCAGGAGCCGCTGACGGCCAGCGTCTTCTGGACGCTACGCATGGAATGGGTCTTTTACCTGTTGCTGCCGGTGATGGCGTTCTTTAGAAAGTGGTGGCAATTTGCGCTGATGGTGGTCGTCGCTCCACTGCTGCTTCTGCTGCTGAAAAAAGTGGAATTGCCGTACGACCCTCTCTATCTGATGAATATGTTCCGGCGCTTTCTGCAGATGTTCAGCATCGCCTTCGTAATCGGCATGCTTGCTGCTTACCGCCCCTGGGGAGAACGTGTCCTGCGGACGATGCGAACTCCCGCAGCGCAGTGCTTTGCGGTGGTTTGTGTCTGCGCGGAACTTACCTTGTTTAAGAGCACCTACACGCTGGCACAGTCTCTGCTGCTGGCACCTCTCTTCTTTTTCGTCGTTGCAGGTATCAGCTTTGGTGGGCTGCTTACCAGCCGCGCTCTCCGGGCCCTGGGCCAGATCAGTTACAGCGTCTATATTTTTCACGGAGTGCTGCTGTTCAACCTGATTGCCATGTATGGCCGCTATCACTCCATTGCAGCTATGAACTTCTTCAGCTACTGTTTGCTGATTTGGGGAATTGGTGTCATCGTGGCAATCCTGTGTACGTTGACTTACTGGTGGATTGAGCGGCCGTTTACCGGCGGTGCCCTCCCGAAAAAAGCGGCAGTCTTTACTTCCGTAGAACTGCAAAAATGAGCACCTCAAAGAACCTGCATTTTCTATAGCCGTACCGTAAAGTTTCATCTTCGTAGTCTCGATCATTTTTGCTCGTAGGTCGAAGCGTGCGGAGATGTGATGAGCTCCTAGAGCTCGTGGGAGTTGACGTCTTTTTATGCCTCTTAACTCAGTAAACATCTGCGCAGATTGACCTGCCTGAACGCGGAAAACATACGCGAGCTGTGCGAAGGGGCAGATAGGATGTACCGATGGCTCCTCGTTCTACAGCTTTGTCAATTACGCTGATACTTGTCACGATCGTTGCGGGATTGGTGATCAGGTTTGCACCGCTGGGTCTGCGCCCCGTTGTCGTCAAGTATGGCGGTTCGACGCTGTGGGCACTGATGATCTACTGGATCATCTCGGCGCTTCTTCCTTTGTGGCGCGTCTCGATGGCTGCTTTGCTGGCTGGAGCTGTCGCCACAGCGGTTGAGTTCTTTAAGCTCTACGACACGGCCTGGTTACATGCTTTTCGGCTTACTCTTCCTGGTATCTTGCTGCTTGGACGCTTTTTCTCCGTAAGGGACATCGCGGTGTACTGGGTCGCCATTGGCATCGGTGCCTTTGTGGACATAAGCATCCGGAAGCATCTGCCCAAACCTAAGTCCTGATATTGAAAAGTTCCCGGCCTGCACGGCAAAAGTGATGATACTTAAAGCTTGTCTGGGATCTTTGTCGAAGGGCGGCGGTCGATGTTGTTCGAGTCAGGAATCACTCATCGAGAACCTTATGCTTGGGAGAGCTATAGATGCCGCCCGTAGCCTCACAGAAACGCGCAGCGAAGCTGCTGTGTTATGTAGGCCAGTGCGAGCAAGGCATGCTCCGGTGGCATGTGTATGTGTGCACAAGTTCATGGA
>CALMAP010000120.1:0-970 GCA_937859825.1 uncultured Terriglobus sp.
AATCTGTTTGCCCATTCACTGGTTCTCCTTCAGAGGGCGAACAGGAACCAGCTTTGGCTGCACACCCGTTGCATTCTGGATGTCCCGGGCGGCGCGAACTTCACGAGAGACAGGTGTGCCATTTTTATTTGTCCTGACGACCTGTGTAGCCTGTGTGACTTTGCTGTTCTCTACCTTCGCCGCATCGATCACTCGCGAGCCCTTTTCTCCACCAGGTGTCGGAACACGCACCTCCCGCTGACCGTTCGGACCCATCTTGGCCGCCTCTTCGTCAGCCGTTTGCTGATGGTCGGGCGCTCCTTTGGAACCATTAGGATTTGGAACGGACTTCGCTCCATCCTGATTCATGACGGCTTGATTCATCGGGATGCCGTCGATGGTCGACGTTGGATAATGGCTCCAGTCGATGGAGCTTGCTGCACTCTTGATCGAATCCCAGTGGCTTTGCATATACCCACCGGCGGCTCCAAGCGCAGCACCTGCAGCAGCCCATCCCGCAGCAGCTCCAGCGCTGAGCTGCTGGCCTGCAGGACTCGCAGCGAACTCATCAAGCACCTGAACAACACACTCCGGACAGTGACCGTCCGCATCTGCATGCGATAACGGATTGTTGTTGACGTAGTTGTACAGGTTGAGCGACTGCGGGTTCGCCAGATCGCTGTACGGCACGGCCTCCGGTTTGTCGGCCCAGTCGGGGCTCATCCAGCGTCCCATGTTGCTGGCGTAGTATCTGGCCCCGAAGTAGTCGAGTCCTGATTCTGCGTCTCTTTCTTTGCCGGTAAACATGTAGTGCATTGCATCGTACACGTGGCACTCATAGCGGGACGCTGTGTTGCTGAGCATGAGCCCGCGCCTAAGCCGAGTTATCCTCAACGACCTGAACATCTTCCAGCATGCAAATGCCCTCCTCATCTCCGTTCTCGAAACCGAGAACCACATCCTCCCCAACTTGCTCTGCCTGAACAATTCT
>CALMAP010000120.1:980-1459 GCA_937859825.1 uncultured Terriglobus sp.
GTCATTTTCAGAAGGCTTCGTAACCACAACTGAGACCGGCAAAGGCTTTCCAAACGAGAAGGGCACGCTCCGTCCGTCTGGAATAAAGAATATGACCACTCCGGCGTTTCCTTCGGCTTCAGTCGCAACCCGGTCATTCATTATTCGGCGTTCTGACATTCATCCGCTCCCTGACGGTGCTTGAGATTTTTGCGTTTGGATTGGTACTGATCACTTCAGCTTTCTGACCACTCTGAGCAGAAATCGCGGATTGTCTGCGCAATTGCGGAGAATCGCTGAGCTTCTGAACATTTTTTACTTCGACCGTAGCGCCATTTGTACGCATAGCGTCTGGGATTGTCGCTCCGGCTTGGCCTGTCTTTGCGTCAACTGCTGTGATCCTCTCCGTGTTCTTAACCAAACCTTCTGCGGCCAAAGTCTCTCTTTCAGCGGAAGCTCCTTGCATAGCGTTTCGCGTAATTTGAGCGCCTTCAGATAAA
>CALMAP010000120.1:1469-2719 GCA_937859825.1 uncultured Terriglobus sp.
CGGTATTCGGGCATCTGTGAAGGTGGAGAGCACTGCATTTCCGCCGCTGTTGATGAGGTTGATACTTTGCGGAACAAGGTTAGCGACCCCGGCAAACACCCCGGCGACGTGGTCCCAGACTGAGCAGTTCTGACCGTTCTTGTCACAGTGCCCATCCGCATCAGCATGCGATAGCGGATTGTTGTTCACATACCCGTACAGATTCAGGCTCTGCGGGTTTGCGAGATCGCTATACGGCACGGCTTCGGGTTTGTCGGCCCAGTCGGGGCTCATCCATCGGCCCATGTTGCTGCTGTAGTATCTTGCCCCGAAGTAGTCGAGTCCTGATTCCTGGTCACGTTCTTTGCCGGTGAAGTGCAGGTTTGTAGAATCATTGCCGCTGCAATCCAAAAGGTCACCGAAGGCTCCGCCTGAGCAGTTCTGCTCAATGGCTCCGTTGGCAGCGACTTGTACCCTGCGTGTACCGAGCCAGTCGGAGAAATGGTAGTGCAGCGCCCCGTTGTTGTCATAGGTGGCGATCAGCTTCCCGTCTGCATGGACGTTGGTACGGATCAGGTTCCCATTGCCATCAAGCTCCGTCACTTGCTCCCCATTCAGTCCCAGGATGTACTCATTGGTGATCTGCAGGGTACTGGGATCGCACGTCCAGGAGCTGAGTGTACCTTTTGCAACCCGCTGGCCTTCGGCGGTGTACAGATAACCTGTGATGGCCGGGGCAACCGTCAGGCGCGATGCGCATAAGCGGCCTTCTCCATCGTAGAGGTACTCGTACTTGCCGTCGTTGGTGACGTTGCCAGCATCATCGTAAGAGTAACCGTACACAGGCTTGATCCGATTCTTCTCGTCATATTCTGCATCGACAGCAGTAAGTGAGCCTGACGTATTGCACTCTGAATCGAAGGTGCTGTCGGATACCCTTTGTTTCCTTCGATTGCCGAAGCTGTCGTACTGCCAGCAGAAGTTCCGCTGCGTCTGGTTCGTCCTCATCTGGGTGGCGCTGGTGATGCGGTTCAGCGAGTCGTATCCAGCGGTCCAGATGCCGTTTACCGTATCGCTGTAAGCAGTGATGTTCCCCACGCCGTCGTAGCCGCTGGTGACGCCATCAGACTGTGTGATGCTGTACCCGTAAAGAGGAGTTCCGGAGGGTGGCGGCGTGCTGGTTTGCGGAGAATAGACGACCACCGTCTGGCTCACGTTCTGAGCGGCGGAGTGGTTAGCGTCTCCCGCATAGCTTGCGGTGATGGTGTACC
>CALMAP010000121.1:0-2873 GCA_937859825.1 uncultured Terriglobus sp.
GTCATCCGGCCTTCCATCGAGAGGGCGCGGATGGCCGAGCCCGCGTACTCGACCGCGTAGCCAGTGGCGCCGGCGGTGCCGATGCGGCCGATGATGTCGAGAATGATGTCCTTTGCCGTGACGCCAAAGGGCAACTCGCCTTCCACGTTGATGCGGAAGGTCTTCGGCTTCTGCTGCGGCAGCGTCTGCGTGGCCATTACGTGCTCGACCTCGCTGGTACCAATCCCAAAGGCGAATGCCCCGAAGGCACCGTGGGTTGAGGTGTGCGAATCGCCGCAGACAATAGTCATGCCCGGCTTGGTCGCGCCCAGTTCCGGTCCGATCATGTGCACGATGCCCTGGAACGCGTCCTGCACGTCGAAGAACTCGACGCCGAACTCGGCGCAGTTCTGGCGCAACGCATTTACCTGCGCGGCACTGACCTGGTCGAGAATGTTCAGGCGATCGTAGGCGCTGGTGGTGGGCACGTTGTGGTCCACTGTAGCGATGTGGCGGTCCGGCCGGCGCAGCCTGCGGCCGGCGAGGCGCAGGCCCTCAAAGGCCTGCGGCGAGGTAACCTCATGCACAAGCTGCAGGTCGATGTAGAGCAGCGGCGGCTCACCCGCGGGCTCGGCCACAATGTGCTGCTCCCAGACTTTTTCGAAGAGCGTTTTAGGATGCTGCATCAGCCATGTCCTTCTATCTGTTTCTTATGTTTCCAGTACATCAATCCGTTCGCTAAAGGCAGAGCGATGGCTGCTGTAATTGCGATGGCCAGCAACGGTGCTCCGCGCCAGTACTGAAGAGACAAGCCGGTAAGCATTGCGGCGTTCACAAGAACCGCTTTCGTCCCGTATGTCATGGGAGTCGTCAAGAGGCGGCGGCTCCCAATTCGGCGTGGACACGGTCCAGAATCAACTCTCCCATTTGCCTCGTGGATACCGTCTGCTGGCCGGCAACGCCGCCGCGTGCAATGTCCGCTGTGCGGTACCCAGCCTCCAGGGTCTTCACCACCGCGTCTTCCACAATTGCCGCCTCGCGTTCCAGGCTGCCGGAATGGCGCAGCACGAGTGCAGCGGTGAGGATGGCGCCGATGGGATTGGCCTTGCCGGTGCCCGCGATGTCCGGCGCGGAGCCGTGTACCGGCTCGTACAGGTTTACCTTGCCGCCGAGCGTCGCGGAGGGCAGCATGCCAAGCGAGCCGGTAATGACACCGCTCTCATCGGAGAGGATGTCGCCGAAGAGGTTCTCGGTCAGGACAACGTCGAAGTCGCGTGGGCGGGTCATCAGGTGGATCGCCATGCTGTCGACAAGCTGGTGTTCGAGGGTGACGGAAGGAAAATCCTTTGCAACCTCGGTCACCACGGCGCGCCAGAGTTGCGAGGTCTCCAGCACGTTGGCCTTGTCGACGCTGGTGATCTTCTTCTTTGTTCGCCTGGAGGCCAGATCGAACGCGATGCGCGCGACCCGATCGACCTCTTCGCGTGTGTAGACCATGGTGTTGTGGGCGCGACCCGTTGCCTTGTCCCACTGGCGCGGCTCGCCGAAGTAAAGGCCGCCCAGCAGCTCGCGAACGAAGAGGATGTCCACGCTGTCGGTGATCTCAGGACGCAGGGGAGAGTTGTCCGCCAGCGCCTTGTAGGCGACTGCGGGCCGCAGGTTGGCGAAGCCGCCCAGCGCCGCGCGTATCTGCAGCAGGCCGGCTTCAGGGCGCTCGTTCGGTGGCAGGTGGTTGAACTTGTTGTCGCCCACTGCGCCGAGCAGGGCGGCGTCGCATTGCAGAGTCTTCTGCAGGGTCTCTTCAGGCAGTGGGGTGCCATGCGCCGTGATGGCGACTCCGCCGATCAGCAGCGGCACGTACTCGAAAGTTTGGCCACGGTGTTTCGCTACAGCGGTGAGCACGTTTACCGCTTCGTCCGTTACTTCGGGACCGATGCCGTCGCCGGCAAGAATTGCAATCTTCATGACACTCCAGCGAGTTAGCGGCGCGTTGCGCCGAGCGGGTCAGCGAGTCAGCCTGCGCTGCTCAAAGTGTTTGCGGAACAAGGGCTACGATGTCCTGGTCGTAGATGGACTTCTTGCGATCGGCCAGAGCGGTGAAGCGGGTGTAGGTCTGGTCCAGCTCGTCGCGGGTGAGCTCGAAGCCGAGTTCCTTCAAACGATGTTCCAAAGCGCGGCGCCCGCTGTGCTTGCCGAGCACGAGGGTGTTCGCCGTTACGCCGAAGTGGCCGGGCGTCATGATCTCGTAGGTGAGCGGGTTGGCCAGCATGCCGTGCTGATGGATGCCGCTTGCGTGCGCGAAAGCGTTCTTGCCGACGACTGCCTTGTTTGGGGCGCAGGTGAAGGAGATGGTCTCGTCCAGCAGTTTGCTGGTAGCGCCGATCTGGGCGAGGTCGAGTTTGTTTGTGAAGGGGTATTGATCCTGGCGCACCTTGAAGAGTGCCGCGACTTCTTCCAGCGCGGCATTGCCCGCGCGCTCGCCGATGCCGTGCACGGAGACCTCAACCTGCCGCGCACCGCCCAGCACACCCGCGAGCGTATTGACCGTCGCCAGTCCCAGATCATCGTGGCAATGGGTGGAGAAGATGACGCGGTCGCTTCCCGGAACACGCTGCCGCACCGTCTCGAACATGGTCCGGTACTCGCCGGGTGTGGAATAGCCGACCGTGTCCGGCAGGTTGATTGTGGTTGCGCCTGCTTGGATCGCAACCTGGACGATCTCCACGAGAAAGTCGATGTCGGAGCGGGTGGCGTCCTCCGCAGAAAATTCGACATCTTCGGTGTAGGTTTTCGCGAGACGCACACACTCGCCGGTCTGTTGCAGCGCCTGCGCCCGTGTAATGCGCAGCTTCGCTTCCAGGTGCAGGTCGGATGAAGCGATGAAGGTGTGAATG
>CALMAP010000121.1:2883-8419 GCA_937859825.1 uncultured Terriglobus sp.
CGGGCCAACGCCGCGATACGCGGTCCGCGCACCTCGCTTGCGATGGCCTGCACCGAAGCGAAGTCCCCATCGGAAGCGATCGGAAAGCCAGCCTCGATGATGTCCACACCAAGCGTTGCAAGTTGATGGGCAAAGCGTAGCTTTTCTTCATGATGCATGGTGCATCCCGGAGATTGCTCGCCGTCGCGCAGGGTGGTGTCGAAGAAGATGACCTGTTCGTTTTTGCTGCTCATGCCGTTCCGTATGTCCGTCTACTGAATTGAAGTATAGCGATAAGTTTTGGTTATTCTGAGTGATAGCATCATTCAAATTACTTATGGAATGAGAGGGGATGGTGTGAGTCGTCATGGATCTGTTCGCTTTGGAGACGTTTCTGGCGGTTGCGGAAGAGCGCAGTTTTTCTCGCGCGGCCGTGCGCATGCATCGCACGCAGCCTGCTATCAGCCAGACCATCGCGAAGCTTGAAGCTGAGTTGGGCGAAAGCCTGCTGGAGCGTTCTTCGCGTGATGGTTCGCTCACCGACGCGGGTGAGGTGTTGCGGGAGTATGCGCAGAAGCTGCTGAATTTGCGCAATGAGGCCAATGACGCACTTGCCGAGCTACGTTCGCTGCATCGCGGCAGGCTCTCTCTCGCGGCAAACGAGTACACCTGCCTTTCCCTGCTGCCTGTGCTTGACCGGTTCTGCCGCACGCATCCGCGCATCAAGGTCGCAGTGCAGCGATCGCTGGCAAGCCGCATTCCAGACGAGGTGATGGCCCGCTCCGTCGAATTAGGCATCGTGAGCTTTGCGCCGGAAGATCCCGCGCTGCAATCTATCGTCATCTTTCGCGATGAACTGGCATTTGTGGTGAATCCAAGGCATGCTCTGGCGCGCGCGGGATCGGTGTCGATTCGGCAGCTTGGTGGCGAGCACTTCGTCGCGCACAACGTGGCTTCGCCGCAACGGGCCAAGGTGCACGATGCCTTTCGGCGTTACAAGACATTGCTGCGCATTGATGTGGAACTGCCGTCACTGGAGGCAGTGCGTCGCTTTGTAGAGCAGGGAAATGGAGTGGCCTTGGTCCCCGCACTCACGGTAGAGCGGGAGCTTGCTTCCGGCGTACTGGTGAGGGTTGCCGTGAAGGAGCTCCAAATGGAACGCAAGCTGCGGCTTGTGCATCGCAAGGAGGCCGCTCTGAGCCACGCAGCGCTGGCTTTTTTACAGGAGACGGAGAAGTATGCCGTCGCAACGGGCGGTGCGTACTGTTTTGAGCGAGAGCGCTCCCTTCGCATTTAGGTCGCAAATTCGCTCACAAACAGATGGGCAGGTGAGTCGTACAGGTACAATAATCGCTGGAACGGAGACGAGCGAGTCCCTTCAGGATCACGCACCTGCGTCTCAGAACAGTCTCCCGAGGTTTGGACATTTTTCGCATGAAGAAGACGTTGTGGTTGTGTGCTCTGCTGGCCGGTACGGCCACCGCGGCATTGGCTCAGGAGAGCCGGCAGGATGTGAGCTTGAGCGCAACAGGTATCTTTGCGCCGCAGGTCAATGGAAACGGCGCTCAGTTGAACACGGACAAGGCGCTTGGCGCACTTGCCAGCTACCGGTATATGCTCACTCCGCGTTCCGCGCTGGAAGTCAACTACGGTTTCGCGCAGTACACCGATCACCTTCGGAACAGCCGCGCCCTCTTCGACATCCACACACGCCAGCAGGAGGTTTCGCTGGGTTATGTGTACAGCCGCAACTATCGGCGGTTGAATCCGTTTCTCGAAGGCGGCATCGCGGGTGTGCTCTTCTCGCCGATCAAGGACTTCGATACCCAGACGTTGGACGCGAAGCGGTCCACGTCTTTGGGTGGCATGTTCGGCGGCGGCATCGCCTATGAACTTAGCCCCAGCTTCGATCTTCGCCTTCAGTATCACGGACTTGTGGTGAAGGCACCCAGTTTCGGCGTGCAGGATGCCAATTTCAACACGGGCCGCTACGAGTTGATCTCGACTCCCGGTATCGGCATCGCATATCACTTTTAAAAGATTGAGAGATAGGCAAGAGCAAGGGCCCCGAGATCTCGGGGCCCTTGCTCTTGCAGAATTGGCGATCTTTACTGGAAGTGGTAAGCCGCTCCAATGGTGAAGATCTGCGGTGTAAGAGGACCGTTGTTGGCACCATTAGGATTGCCGCTTACATAGCCGCGAAAGCCGAACCAGCGCTGATATTCGTAGTCGGCGCGTACATTCACACGGCGTGAGACATTGATGTCGACACCCGCACCGGCTACGCCCATGTTGTAGGCGAGGTTCGCAACGTCGTAGGGATAGTTGAAGACCCCACGGCCATACATCAGGCGCGCATAAGGGTTGAAGATGCCGTAATGCCGCACGTAACGGCCACCGACTTCATAGCTGCGCTCGTAGATGTTGTCTGTCTGGCCATGGTTCATCTGGTGAAAGTCCACCTCGATGCCAAAGTGCTCTTTGAAGTCGAAGGACGAGTAGAACGAGAAACCGCGGAAGGTCTGTTGCGTGTAATCAGGTTTGGCGAGCGAGAAGCCCCCGCCGACCTGCAGGTCACCCGCACGCTTTGCCGTAGGCAGCGCCTGGGCATTCGCAATGCGTCCATTCAGGAGCATGAGAGTCAGTACAACGATGAGGGCTACGCCGCGGGAGAAGAGCGGGGCAAGGTGCCGGCGCGATCGTTTCGTAGGTGTGGAGAGTGACTGGTTGGCCGCTGCTCCTTGTGTCTGCTGAGGGGTGACCTGTGAGTTCTGCACTGCTACTCCTAACCGCAAGGTGCTGCTGTGGTGCGTAAAACGCAATGCCCCGCTGTTGAGGCGGGGCATTGTCTGGTTACTGCTGTGGTGTAGCCGGTGTGGGCGCCCCGGTTGCCGGCGGTGTGGCCGCCGCAGGAGCGGCTTCGTTGGTGGGTGTAGCTGCTGCGGGCGTTGTGCCTGCCGCGGTTGCGGCGGAGGACTGTGCCACGTCTGCCGAGGTGCTGCCTGCGGCGTTGGCTGCTGCGGTGGCTGCCGCGGCTGCGTCTGTCGCCGTGGCGGGTGGCTTGTAGTACGCCAGCTTCAGGTACACCGGCGTGACTTCAAATGGCATCTTGTCGCGGGACGAGAGCAGAGGCTCATACGCGGCATGCGTCTGGATTACCTGGTCCGTCCATGGGTCGAAGCGGAGGAACGCACCCAACGGCATGGCCGCGTTCTGCTTCAGGTTGTTCATGTCCAACTTTTGTCCCTTGCCAACCAGAGCCTGCAGCCAGAAGGTGTTCGTTTTCACGTCCTTGATGAGCGAGTCGCCTACCATGGGTTCGTTCAGCGCGGTCAGGGTCTTGCTGCGCTCCTGCAGCTGGGCAAGGTAGAGGCCGAACTGGCTTGAGGCGTCCTGCAGCTCTTTTGGCTGCAGAAGCTCCACGGTCTTCTTGGCGGCTTCGGCGTTGTCCTTGTCTGTGTGGTGCATTGGGATACGGGCAAACGCCGCAGTGTCGGGGAACATCAGCCGGTCGTTAAAGGCGTATTTGGTATCCAGCCGATGGCCCTGAATGATGTGCGCGAGCTGGAAGGCAATGATCGCATACAGGTTGTTGACCTGCTCGTTGGCATTGCCCGGGACAGCCGTGGTATCGATCAGGCCCTTGGAGAGCACGATCGTGTTGCCGATCGCGAGGGACTCCAGCGGCTCCGTGAGCAGCGTGCGCACGCGGATGGGACGTGCCACCTGAATGTTGTTGTAGGCAAGTACATTGCCCGCAACCTGCTCGAGGATCTTGTCGAAGTCGGACGGAGCGTCCAGCAGACCGGCCTGGAAGAGGCGCTCGATGATATTGTCTTCCGCCTGCTGTACCCAGGCGCGCTGCGCCCCCAGTGGCGAAACGTCCTGCGCGTCGTTGGAGACGTCTGTCGCGCCCTGCACTTCGACGTCGACGTTCTCGGCAGTGGTGACCGGCACCTTCAACACGTAGCCCCAGATGTGGTTGACGGCTTTGAATTTAACGGTGCTCTCTTCGCTCTTGGGATCGCTCTCTTCCACGTAGAACGTGGTGGGCAGCCACAGGTTTTCCTGCACGTTGGTGCGCCAGGAATCGAAGTGGTAGTACTCCTTGATGTCCTTCTCGGTACCGGCAAACGAGCCATTGAAGCGAACGATATTGCCGTTGCGGCGCTCCACCCAGATGCGGCCAAAGAAGCGTCCGCGGGTGCGCTTGGTGGCGGGCTCTACGTCGAAGACCATGGTCGGAATGCTGCCGAGAAAGTCGTTGCGAACGAAGCCGAACTTGTACTCGTTGCGGTTGAAGTCCTTGGAGTCGATCAGCAGCATCTGCACAAAGCCTGCTTCACTGAACTGCAGATGAAGCTGCTTGTTGAGGCTGGTGACGTAGCCGAGCGAACCCTTAAAGATGTTCAGCTTGCTGGCAAAGCCCTTTTTGTCGCCGTGCTTCGCGGCCTTGACTTCGTAGGGATCGTCACCAATGACCTTGCTGAAGTCGACGCGGCCCAGAAAGTGCTGGTCCGACTCGGGGACCTGCAGCAGGGCCGGGTCGGGCTTCATATTCTGGATGTAGGTTTCGACGAGCGGCGCACGGTCTTTCACAACCTTTACGACTTCTGCTTCGCGTGCAACGGCCTTATCCAGCAGGGCGCTCTGCGCAGGTGTGAGCTTACGCGCGGCGAGTGCATCCTTGGGTTTCTTTTTTCCTAGAAATGGGATCTGGCCGGATGCCGGCACGGCGCTCAACGTGAGCGCACCTGCGACAAGACCGGCGAAGCAAGACTTGGGGATGTGGGCCATGTTTTCAAGACTCCTGGGCTGCCTTAGGGCATGTAACCTGATGCGTTGCGCGGCCGGGAACACCGGCCGGATGAACTCGCTTGCCGCTTAACTGGCAAGCTGGAAGTTGATATTTACGACGCCATCCCAGTCAACAGGTTTACCTTCCTGCGTGGCAGGCTGGAACTTCATATTCTGGGCCGCGTGGATTGCAGACTGGTCGAGCCCGTGGCCAAGCCCGCTGGAGACTCCGATCACCTGCACCACACCTGCCGCTGTCACATGGATTTTTACGTAAACCGTACCTTCTACGTGGTTTGTCTTGGCATCGTCGGTGTACTCGGGACGGGGTTTGAACAGCACCTTGGGCGAGGTCTTGGCCCCTCCAGCCGGGGGAACGGCCTGCTTGATGACCGCAGGCTGCACAGTGTTGCTGGCGATCTGGATTGCACCCGCAGGCTTGCCGTTAAGCGGGCCTGTGGCTCCGGAGATACCGTTCCCAAGTCCCTTGATGGCGTGTGCAGCGTTGTCACGGCCAGCCATGTTCGTGCCGTTCGGGCTGCCTGAGCCGCCAATGTTGATCGCGGAGGCGGGTCCCATACCGGAGTTGGCGGCGTTCATGCCGGGTGCGCCAGCGCGGCCAAGATTAATCGGCGAAACAGCGGGCCCACTGGTGTTGTGAATCGGGTTCGTCATCGATCCGAGCCGGACCGGACTGGGGTTTGCGTTGTTGTTGGCTACGGAGGTGGCCTGTGCAATCTGGATCGCCACTGGCTTGGGT
>CALMAP010000121.1:8429-27708 GCA_937859825.1 uncultured Terriglobus sp.
GGAAGACTGGCGGCGGAATCTTGGGCGGCTCTGGCACCTCTACAACGGGTGGCTTAATGAGCGGGTCCGGCGGAGTCACCTTCACCACAGGCGGCTTAGGCGGCACGGGAATCGGCTTGGGCGGTGGCGGCTCCTGGTGACGCACCGGAATGGGCGCGTTCAACGTCGTGACCTTGCTGACAGTAACCATCTTCTTCGCGGTCAGGCTGATGGCAACGGCCGCCGCAAGAAGAGTAGTGTTCAGAATGAACGCGCCCGCGACGGACTTTCTGTCCTGCTTGCCCGTGTCCATTACGCCGAAGTTCTTGAAGGCGAGGTTTTGCTGGGCGGCGTTCAACGATGGCACTGGCGCAGGGGGCGGCATGGTGCGCTTGGTGGAGGGAACAGGGGCGGCGGAGCGTTGCATTTCCATAGGCAGGCTGGGCGTCTCGAGTTCAAGTGGCATGTCGTTCCTTAGCGCGTTAGGGTCTTTCAATGTCAACGTACAAGACGTGCTGGCGCTGTGCGTCAGGGACTCCAGTGGTACACCGGACAACTCCCATTCAGGCTGGCGGAAAGGCAGGAGGGTAGTACTTTCATACAAAGTCCCCGCTTTTGCCGCAAACAGATGGCTCTACCTATGATAAAGCGCGCCGCATTCTCTCCCGTTCGTAGAGTCTTGATGCAACTGTCGTGCCAACTACACTTCTGCATCCTTATCGGCGGTTAAGGGCGGATGCTTACATGTTTGAGACGCTGATGGAAACGAAGAGTTCCCCTGCCTGTGCAAGAATTAATCCGCTACTCCGAAATAAAAATCCCTTTGGATAGGCGAAAAAGATGCGAGTTTTGGTAACGGGCGGTGCCGGGTATATCGGCGGTACCGTCGTACGGACACTGCTGCAGGCGGGTCACGATGTAACCGTTTACGACAATCTGTGCCACAGCAGACATGAGGACGTCGCCGAAGGATGCACCTTCATTCTCGGTGATCTCGCAGATAAGAAACTGCTCACCGAAACATTAGCGAATGGTAAGTTTGATGGCGTCATGCACTTTGCCGCTCTGATTGAAGCTGGCGAGAGTATGAAGCGGCCGGACATCTACTTCAGGAACAACACAGCGTCGTCGTTGACCCTGCTGGAGTGTATGCACGCGACGGAAACGAACAAGCTGGTATTTTCTTCCACTGCTGCCTGCTATGGCGAGCCGAGGCGCACGCCCATCGAAGAAGACGATCCGCTCGACCCTACGAACGCCTACGGAGAGAGCAAGCTGCTGGTTGAGCAGATGCTTCGCTGGTTTCACACCCAGTTGGGCCTGCGCTACGCCAGCTTGCGGTACTTCAACGTCGCCGGCGCAATTGACGGCTATGGTGAGGCGCACGAACCGGAATCGCATCTGATTCCGTTGATTCTGGACGCTGCGCTGGGTGTCCGCGAGAGTATCAAGGTTTTCGGGCAGGACTACCCCACCAAAGACGGCACCTGCGTCCGCGACTACATTCACGTGCAGGACCTGGCGGACGCACATCTGCTTGCGCTGGCATCCCTGGAGCGACAGGGCAGGGCGATCTACAACATCGGCAACGGCCAGGGTTTCACGGTGCGTGAGGTGATCGCGAGTGTGCAGCGCGTTACGGGCCGCACGATCAAGGTTCTGGAAGAGCCTCGTCGTCCCGGGGATCCCGCGGTGCTCGTTGCGTCGTCCGCGAAAATCCAGCAGGAGCTCGGATGGCAACCGAAATTCGCCGAACTGGACACCATTGTGGCTACCGCCTGGGCGTGGCACCAGCAACTGCGTTCCGTATAGCCGGCAGCGGAGGAGAAGGTCGAGCGGCTAAGCTGCTCTCATGCTGCAGAGTATGTTTCACCTCCCCCTTCCTTTGCTCGAGAAGGTCCTTCGGCCGGCCATCGTGTATATCGTTCTGATTCTCCTGCTACGGCTCTTCGGCAAACGGGAGTTGGCGCAGCTGAACCCGTTCGACCTTGTGGTTCTGCTGATGCTTTCGAACACGGTGCAAAACGCCGTGATCGGCGAGGACAACTCGTTACTCGGCGGCGTGATCGGCGCGCTGTCTCTGCTGTTTTGCAATTTCCTCCTCAACCGGACGCTCTACCGCTTGCCGAAGCTGGACCGCGCCCTGCAGGGGAGCGACACCGTGCTGGTGAGAAACGGCAAGGTGGACGAGACCGCGATGAGGCGCGAGATGCTCACGCATGAAGAACTGGTGCAGGTTGTCCACAGGCAGAACATCACCGGCATCGGCGACGTGCATCTGTGCGTGCTTGAGCCGAACGGTACCTTCTATGTCGAGAGCATGCAGGACAGCACACCGCGGCAGCGCCATGAAGAACTATTGACGAAGATCGATGCGCTTGCCACAGAACTGAGCGCTTTGCGTAAGAGCCGCACAGCAGTAAGTGAAGGGTCTTAGGTCCGGCCCATGCGCCGGGTTTCCTGCACGTAGCGTTTCGCGGTGCCGCCGTTCGCGGCATCGCGCAATGCGGCGCGGTAGCCGCTCAGGTAAATCGTGTAGAGTACCGCGGCAGCGCAGCCGACACCGAAGAGAAAACCCAGGGCAAGCCCAAGCGCCGCGGCAAAGGTAAAGCCACTCATGCGATGAGACTATCTTCCGCAGCGCCAGACGTTCCGTTGCATCTGTAAAATCGCTCCGTCTGTGTAGAACAAGAGAGCACAGGATGGGAGAGCAGATTCGTGAACGGACCAGCCGCTGCGGCGTCGGGAACAACAGAAGAGCAGGCCGCGGGTAACACCCAGAACTTAAACTCATCGCTTCGCGAACATCGCGTGTTTGCCCCACCGGCCGAGTTTGCCTCGCGTGCTCACGTGCGTTCGCATGAAGACTACGAGGCGATGTACCGCCGCTCCATCGATGAGCCGGAAGCGTTTTGGTCAGAAGCCGCAGGTGAGCTTGAATGGTCCTCTCCCTGGTCGCAGGTACTTGACTGGCAGATGCCCATCGCACGCTGGTTCGTAAACGGGCGTTTGAACCTTTGCCACAATGCAGTGGACCGTCATGCGCTGGGTGCCCGTCGAGACAAGATCGCAATTCTGTGGGAGGGGGAGCCTGGCGAAAAACGCTCGCTGACGTACGCGGAGTTGCATGAAGAGGTGCAGCGTTTTGCGAGTGCTCTGAAGGGCCTGGGTGTCAGCAAAGGCGACCGCGTTGCGGTGTACATGGGCATGTGCCCTGAGCTTGCGATCGCGCTGCTCGCGTGTGCCCGCATCGGTGCGGTGCACTCCGTGATCTTCGGTGGCTTCGCGGCGCAGGCTGTTGCAGACCGCGCAACCGATGCGCAATGCAGGTTGCTCATCACGCAGGACACCAGCTATCGGCGTGGCCAGGACGTCTCATTAAAAGCCATCGCGGACGAGGCGCTCACGCGCTGCACGTGCATCGAGAAGATGGTCGTTTTTCGCAGAAGCGGCAAGCCCGTCAACATGGTGGAAGGGCGCGATCTCTGGTGGCATGAGCTTGTCGTGAAGGCACCAGAAACATGTGCTGCCGAGCCTATGGATTCGGAAGATCCGCTTTTCATTCTGTACACCAGCGGTACCACGGGAAAACCGAAGGGTCTGGTGCATACCACCGGTGGATACGGAGTTGGAACGTATCTCACGTCGAAGTACATCTTCGACCTGCAGGACGACGATGTGTACTTCTGCACTGCCGATATTGGCTGGATTACAGGCCACAGCTATGTGGTGTATGGGCCGTTGTTGAATGGCGCCACCGTAGTGCTCTACGAAGGCGCGCCGAACTGGCCGGAAGGTGATCGGTTTTGGCGAATGGTCGACGACTACAAGGTGACGGTTTTCTACACGGCGCCCACGGCGATCCGCGCGTTTATGAAGTGGGGGACGGACTGCGTTCGCAAGCATTCGCTTGCATCGCTGCGCCTGCTTGGCACCGTGGGTGAGCCCATCAATCCGGAAGCATGGATGTGGTACCACCGCGAGATCGGGCACGAACGTTGCCCCATCGTAGACACATGGTGGCAGACGGAGACCGGCTCCATCATGATCGCGCCCATACCCGGTGCAGTAGCAACCAAGCCCGGCTCCGCAACACGGCCGTTCTTTGGGATTCTGCCGGAAATCGTGACAAAGCAAGGTGAGCCTGTACCCACTGGGCAGGGTGGTTTGCTTGTGATTCGCAGACCCTGGCCGGCCATGGCGCGCACCATCTTCGGCGATGCGGAACGCTACGCAAAGATGTGGACGGAGATACCCGGCAGTTACTTCACCGGAGACGGCGCCCGTCAGGACGCGGACGGTTACTTCTGGCTAATGGGACGTGTGGACGATGTGCGGAACGTAAGCGGACATCGCCTTGGAACGATGGAATTTTTTTTTTAGGTTGGGGCTCATACGGAGTTTTCGTATGAAGGCGTCGTCGGCAGGCCCGATGCGATGAAGGGAGAGGGAATCGTCGCGTTCGTTTCCCTTGCAGATGGGCGCGAACCCTCACCAGCGCTGAAGGACGAGCTCAAGAAGTGGGTCGCGAAAGAGATTGGTGCACTGGCACGGCCGGACGATGTGCGATTCACGCCGACGCTGCCCAAAACGCGCTCCGGAAAGATCATGCGACGGCTGCTGCGCGAGCTCGCGGCGACGGGTGAAGTGAAGGGCGACACCACTACGCTGGAAGATTTTACGGTCGTCGCCTCGCTGAAAGAGAAAGACGAAGAGTAAACGCATTTGCCGCGTGGTATCACCTTTGCACGCAACATGAAATCAATTCGATATCACCTTCGATATTGCTCGTGCTGTTTGCTCTGGTAACGCGAGATTTTCTCCTCATTCTTCTCCGATAAACCGCATAGCGGACACCGGAGTTCGTTCTGGTGCTGCATTGCGCTACTTGGAGAAGAAGAACATGAACCAAATGCTTGATGTAGGCCAAGCCGCAGGCGACAGCCTGCGCTTTTGGCGTAAACCCAATGGGAAGAGCCGTATCGTGAGCTTGGCAACGCTGCTCAGCCTGTTCGTTCCGCTGTATTTCTCCACACTTTCGGCGCAGGCTACCACCACCACCTCCAATCGGGTGGACGTGGCTTTGCAGGCAACTGTTGTGGAATCTCTCTCGATCGTCGTTGCCAATCCGGCAGTGGCTTTCGGCATTGTTACCCCCGGCACCCGTAATACGCCAGCGCTTGGCCAGACCATCGCCATTACCTCGGCGTGGACGCTGGGCGTGGGGGAAACCGTCAAGCTGTACGCCTACTTTGATAGTGCCAGCAGCGCCATGACCGGCACACTGCTCGGCGACATCATTCCTACTGCGGCGTTTACCGGTTCTTTCAACGGTGGCGCGTATCAGTCCTTCACGCAGAGCAGCCCCTTCACGGCGGGCTCGACTGCTCTCAACCTGTATTCCGTGGGCATCACCACAGCAAACAGTCTGCTCACCGCACGCCAGGATTCGCTCGCTCTCGCAATGAATCTGACGGGTATTTCCCTGCACCCTGACACCTATGTCGGCGTCATGCATATTCAGGCGCAGGCACTGTAATGAACATGCTCCGGCGCATCCTCCTCATCGTTGGCGGTTATCTGCTGGGCGCCAGTTTTCTGGCTGCCCAGCAGGTAAGTCCCGCTGTTTCGGAGTACCAGGGCGTGGCTGCTTCCAGCAAGGTTGAAGGACATTTCGACCTGTCCAACGACTCTATGAACACGCTATACATCACCATCGAAGCCAAAAGCTTCACCATCAACCCTGATGGCAACGCCGTCTTTACCCCTCTGAAGAGCGAAATTCACCTGGAACTGAGCTCCACCAGCCTGCGGCTTGGACCCAAGCAGCGGCGCACCGTTTACTACCGCGTATCCGGCCCCGGTAGCCCGGCGTGGTTTTGCATTTATTCCAATTTTTCCGGCCTGCCGCGTAGAAACGGCATGGATCTGCAACTGGAACTGCCGCACACCGTGTATCTGTACGGCAAGAACAGGACGCGGGCAGAACAGCTTGCATTCGTCGATTTGAAGCAGTCTCCCGGGCACGTTACCGGACGCATTACGAACCATAGCGCAAACATCGTGCGCCTTACGGGCCTGGATGTCTCAGGAGAGCACTTCAAGAAGACGGAAGGCGGTTTCCCGCTCCTTCCAGGAGGTGTGCGCGACATCGATTTAGTGCTTCCCGACAGCCGGCCCGCACAAGCCCTTCGCGCACGTGCCGCTGGATTTCATATCGAGACGCTACTTCCTTGAAGCGCCGCGGTTGGTGCCGTCTCGGCTGTCTGCTCGTGGCGGGCATGGTGGCCGCACACGGGCAGGTAGTCCGGCTGGCCGGTGGTGTCAGCAGTCTTACGGCCGGCCAGGGTGCCACTGCCGGAGTTTATGAGGCTGACCGCACCAGCCAGATCGGCTTTGGCCTAAACGAAGGTTTTCACTTCAGCGCCAGCCGCGAAGTCCACGTTGGTAACGCGACGATGCTTGCGGGAGATACGTCCATTGCGCTTCGTCTGCCTACCGACCTGCAGGACGGGTCGCGAGCGCTGAACGTCCGTGGGTTTATGCTGCGCTCTGAAGACGCGCACAACCGCACGCAGGTATTTCTCGGCATGACCGGCAGTATGAACGGCAATGCATATTTCACGTCGATGCAATCACCTCGTGCTGTCGGAGTCTTCTCCACCGAACATCGTATTGGCCGGGTCGAAATTTCCGCGTTGAATGTGACGGGTGAGCATAGCAGCTCTCTTGCATCGGTTGCTTTTCGTCCCACCGCGGCCAGCCTCATCGCGGTGACATCCGGCCTGAGCGCCGGGTCCCCGATCTTCCGTATCGCAGCCCACCACGGCACCGGCAACGACCAACTCAATGTGAGTTACACGGCCGGTGCACTCAAGCTGCAGCCGGAACCGGACCTCATGAACGCCAACCTGGAACGGATTGGCTGGAACCTTGCGGGAACCAGGCGCCTTAACCGCTGGCTACTTGTGGATGGAGCGCGCCACGAATACACCACTGCGGAGGCCGGCACCTCGGCACTGTGGAAGGGTGTGACGGCTAGCCGTTCCAGGCTTTTGGAAGGCGCTGTGAGTGTTCAGTTGGGCGATCTGCAAGGCACAGTCCGGGGCCTTGATTCCAGGAGTGGCAACGAGCACACGGTGGGCCATGCGCTGACAGCAGTGTGGCATACCCGGCGCGTGCAGGCTCGCGTAACTTTAGTTAGAAGCGCAACCGATGTGTCTGGGCTGCCGGACTCTCCAGGCGCGGTAAGCCACACCAGCACACATGCGACCTTTTTGGAGAGTTCTCAGCCGATCCACGGTCATATCGTGATCAGGCAGAGTGTCAATCTGGGCTCGGGAACCCCAATTTTCGAGGCCGGCGGTTCTTACGAAGGGAATCGAATCAGCTTTTCCGTAGGCCATCGCGAGGTGTTCGTTCCTTTCGGCACGCAGAGTGGGTTTCGCCGCGTGCTGACCTTGGGGCTGCGCTTGCGCATCCACGACTCTTCGCTATCCGTTGACACCATCAGCGGCGGTGGTTTACCGAGTACTTACAACGTCTCAACGGAAGGCTACTACGGACAGATCGCGGCCGGCGACGGTCTGACTACCGTTGCACGCATGCCCCAGCTGCCTAAGTACGTCGTGCGCGGAAGGGTGCTGAATGAGAAAAAGCAGCCGGTACGCGGTGCAGCTGTCAGTGTCGGCACCCAGACCGTCTACTCGGATTCGGATGGACGTTTTATGGTGCGCATGCAGAAGAAGGTGCCTATGGCGATTGTGCTGCGTCCTGCGGAGTTCCTGACGCCGCTGCACTACAAGGCGCTGTCCGAACCTGTCACGGTGATGCCCGAAGAAGAAAAAAGCAACCACCCGGTGGAACTCTCCGCCGAAATCTCAAAAACTCCGGTTGTGGTGGTACAGCCCAACATGACCGTGGACGAGCACGGCGAGGCGATTTCTGGCTGGAGAAGAACGGGCAGGCTTCTCAAGGCGCTACTCCACAGAATGGTTTGCCTGCACACGGTTCCGCATCCAGACAAGGACAGCTAAGGGCGCAGGTTCCTGCTTGCCTCCAGAGGCAGGTTGATGCGAAACGTTGCGCCCTGCCCGAAGACGCTTTCAGCCCAGATTCTGCCACCGTGCTGGGCAATGATGGAGCGGCAGATTGCAAGTCCAAGGCCAGTGCCTCCCATAGTGCGGGCATCGGAAGCGTCCACTTGCTGAAAGCGCCCAAAGATGTGCTCAAGCTTGTCCGCAGGAATGCCACGGCCTGTATCGCGTACCTCCAGCTGGGCCTCGGTGGTGTTCAGCTTGCGGGCACATAACGTGATGGTGCCGCCGCTGGGTGTGAACTTAAGCGCGTTCGAGATGAGGTTGGTGATCGTCTGCAGGATGCGATCGGCATCAGCCCAGATGGATACAGGTTGAACGTCGAACTGGAACTCGATGCCGGCTTTTGCCGCTGAAGCTGCGAGAAGCTCAGCCGCACGCCGCATCAACGCGGGCGCGTCGATTTCAGCATAGTGCAATTCGGCCTTTCCTGAGCCGATGCGCTCCAGTTCCAAAATGTCATTGACCAGGTTCACCAGCCGATCGGTGTTGCCGATGGCGATGTTCAGCATTTGCTCCTGCTTGTCAGGACGCAATGCCAATGCGCCTGAGGCAATGAGACCGAGCGAAGCGCGCATGCTGGTAAGCGGTGTGCGCAGCTCATGCGAGACGGTTGAGACGAACTCGTCTTTCATCTGGTCAAGCCGGCGCCTCTCTGTCGTGTCGGTAAATGCGACCACGATGCCTCGCACGGTGCCCCCCTCCAGAATGGGACAGGCGACATATTCCACCGGGAAGCTCGTTCCGTCACGTCTCCAGAAGGCCTCCGTTGCGACACGTACCGTCTTCCGGTCGCGTGCGGAGTTGAGGATCTGGCATTCCGAGTGCGGAGACCTTCGCCCATCCTGATACGTGTGATGGATGGTTGCGTGGATGTCGCTGCCGAGGACCGCAGAGGCAATCTCGTCCGGCTTGTACCCGAGCATCTGCGCGGCCGCGGGATTGCACACCGTGCAGCGGCCTTCCAGATCAAGACCCAGGATGCCATCGCCTACAGAATCCAGGATGGAATTCGATTGCTGCGTCAGGCGCAGCAGGCGTTCTTCCGCTCGGACCTTCTCAGTGATGTCTACGCCAAAACACAGCACATAGCGATGACCGGAAGCTGTCTCAAGCAGGCGGTTGCGATAGGCAAGAATGTGGGTCGCTCCATCGCGACTGAGCAGTTCGAACGTGCCCTGCGCCTTGCCGCTCTCCGAGAGCTCCTGCAGGTAGTGCGCGAAAGGCTCCTGCTGGTTCGGAGCCATAAACCGGGTGAGCTTGTTGCCGAGCATCTGATTCACCGCGTAGCCAAGGTTCTCCGCACCGTAGCTGTTCAGGGAAAGCAGATGGCCGTCGGTCGAATGTGTGAAGACAGAACCGAGCGAGCCTTCAATCAGGTGGCGGTATCGTGACTCACTCTCCCGAAGCGTGGCCTCCGCTTCCCGCTGCAGGGTCACATCGATGCCGGTTGCGATGATGAAGGCGACGTCCTTGTGGCCGTCTGTAAGAGCCGTCGCTGTCCACTGGATAAGCCGCGCGGTCTTGTCGCGTGTGAGCCAGCGATCCTCGTACTCTGCGGGAAAATGCCCCTCCCGCAGACGTGCAAACGCATGCTTTGCCTCTGCGCGATCTTCTACAGGCACCAGCGTGTCCCAAAGTGTGTGGCCAACGATCTCTTCCACCGAATAGCCGGAGATTGTCTCGCAGATGCGATTGAAGCGAACGACGCGACCCGCTGTATCGAAGACCACGACCAGAGCACCGATGGTGTCCAGCACGGCGGAGACGAAGTTCCGCTCGACAGTTAAGGCGGACTCGACCCGCTGGCGTGTGCGCGCCTCACGTTCATTGGCGCGTACACGAAGATTGAGCTCGAGCCTTGTCACTACGCCTTGCGCAAGCGTGCGGAGTGTGTTGCCTTCCAGTTCGTTCAGCGTACGCGGCACCGTGTCGTAGATGCACAGGGAGCCGACCGCAGAACCGTCCGGCGCAAGGATGGGCGCGCCCGCGTAAAAGAGGAACACACGGTCGCCAACACGAATGCCGGTACGGTGGAACTGCTCATCGCGTCTTGCGTCCGGGATGCAGAAGAGATTCGTTCCACGGATGGTCTCGTCGCAAGGACAACTCTCCCGGGGCATCTCGCGGATGTTGATTCCTGTTCTGGCCTTGAACCAGACGGTCTCCGGAAGAACGAACGTGACGGCTGCGGCGGCCGCACCACATATTTCCGCGGCAAGACGGGTGATGTCGTCCAGCGCCGGGTCAAACGGAGGGTCTAAAACCTGGAGCTGTTCCAGAGAGCGAAGCCGGGTCGACTCGCGCAACGACGCGGGCAGTGTGGGGGGTGGCGCGGATGGGGAAAAGCGATTCATCGGGCGCGCTCCAGGCTACGGTGCAGGCAGTTTGCAGCACTCGCCTGCGGCGGCCGGTTCTTCCGCGCTTGCTTCCATTGCCACTTTCCACTTGCCATCAGGCATGCGCTTCCAGATGGTAATGTAACGCCCGCCGATGACAACTGGATTGCCGTTGCGATCTTTGCTGGTGCCGTCGTAGTGACCCCAGGTGTACCCCATGTCGCCGGAAGGACCCATCTGTGCATTTTCCGGTTGCCAGGTAAGCTGGTACTCGTTCGGCTTCCAGGTCGCCTTCTCCGCGATGTGGGCTTTGCCAAGCACTGGCATCTTGCCGTTGTTCAGGGTCACCGCGTCATCCGCAAACCAGGCTGCGAAGGCGGCGCCACCACCTTTTGCGACAGCCTGAGCAAACTCACCCTCCAGCGTCAGAAGCTGCAACGCGCCCGGCGAGAGCGTCGGCTCAGTCAGTGGGCTGGAAGCTGTGGGAACGCCCCTCTTGAAGGGATCGAGGCCGCTCTGGGCAAGCAGGCAGGACGGCAACAGCGTCGCAGCAGCTAAGATAAACCTTCGCATTCGCATCGGCACACGCATCGCGTCTCTTACTGCAACACGAACGGGAGTGGCGACGCAAACGCAGGGTCGCCAGCTTAGGGAATCAGGAGTTTCTTCCATCATGGCGTCAAAACCCGCAGAACGGTTTGTTGCGCTAGCAGGTGTGCTGCTCTTTTTATCAGGCGCAGTGATGAACGCGCATGCCGGGAGCACGCTGCACCACGCAGGACTGCTTCTGCGCGTAGCAGGAACGCTTCTGCTTGTGCTTTGGGCCGGGTGGTACCGGCGAACGCTCACCCCCATGATTCTGGCGGGTATGGTCGCCGGTGTCGAGGTGGGTCTGGACGCCCCCTCCGTTGCGCTGGGAGCTCACTTTGTGAGCGACATCTTTCTCCGTCTGGTAAAGACCATCGTCGCTCCGCTCATCCTGGTCACGCTGATCAACGGCATTGCCGCACATGACGATTTAAAAAGCGTGGGCCGCATGGGCTGGAAGAGCCTGCTTTATTTCGAGGTGCTCACCACAGTTGCTCTTGTTTTGGGGCTGATTGCAGCGAACCTCTCGAAAGCGGGAGTCGGACTGGTTCTTCCGGCTGATCTGGCAGGCAGCATGAGCACTGTGCCGCCGCTGCACTGGCAGGAATTTCTGGTGCATGTTTTCCCTGAAAACCTGGCCAAGTCCATCGCGGAAGGGCAGGTCCTGCAGGTGGCTGTGTTCGCCGTGCTGTTCGGCATCGCGCTTGCCATGCTTCCCAAACAGAAGGCCGCCCCTCTGCTGCAACTTACGCAGAGCATCAGTGAGGCAATGTTTCGCTTCACCAATATCGTGATGTACCTTGCACCGCTTGCGGTGGCTTCGGCGATCGCTTACACCATCGCGCGTGTCGGGCCCGGCGTGCTGGTGCATCTGGGCAAGCTGCTGGTTGTGTTTTATGCGACCGCGGTAGTGTTCCTCGTGGGTGTTCTGTTGCCTGTCGCCGCGCTGGCGCGGGTGCCTCTCAGGCGTTTTCTCAGGCATGTCTCGGCGCCTGCTGCCATCGCCTTTGCCACAGCGGCGAGTGAAGCGGCGCTACCCCGTGCCATGGAGGAAATGGAACTGCTGGGCGTGCCCCGCCGCGTTCTCGCCTTTGTCATTCCTGCCGGATACTCGTTCAATCTGGATGGCTCCACCCTCTACCTGGCGATGGCTATGATCTTCGTGGCGCAAGTCGCGAATGTTCCATTGGGATGGGGGCAGCAGGTTTTCATGCTGGGTACTCTGATGCTTGCGTCGAAAGGCGTTGCCGGCGTGCCGCGGGCAGTGCTGGTGGTGGTGCTTGCAACAGCTTCAACGTTGCGGCTGCCCAGTGAGCCCATCCTGGTGCTGCTGGGAATCGACGCCCTCATGGACATGGGGCGTACCGCGATCAATGTAATCGGCAACTGCCTTGCCAGCGCTGTCATCGCCCGATGGGAAGGACTTTTCGAGACGGAACCCTCCGATTCAGCCTTATGGTAATCCGACACGCTGGCATGAGTTTGTAAGCAGGCAGTCACTCTCGCTCTGTTGCGCGTCTAAAATTACAGGGCAGGACGGGCGGGGTGCCATCCGGTCGCAAAGGATCCAGCATCGTTGAGCAATTTTCTCGAAAGCATCGAATCGCCGGCGGACCTGAAAATTCTGTCGATTCCGCAACTGATCGAGTTGGCAGAGGAAGTCCGCGAACGGCTGATTCATTCCGTTGCAAAGACGGGCGGTCACATCGGTCCCAATCTTGGCGTTGTCGAACTGACCATTGCCATGCACTACGTCTTCGACACACCCAGGGACTCTTTTGTCTTTGACGTGAGCCATCAGGCCTACGTCCACAAGCTGCTTACCGGCCGCGCGAAACGGATCGAAACCATTCGCCAGCCCGGCGGGCTGAACGGTTTCATGCTGCGCACGGAGAGCGAGCACGACAGCTTCGGCGCTGGTCACGCCGGTACGGCTCTAAGCGCAGCGCTCGGTATGGCTGTGGCGCGCGACTGCAGTGGCGGCTCGGAACACATTGTTGCGCTTGCGGGTGACGCGGCGTTCACCTGCGGCATTTCTTACGAGGCGTTGAATAACATCGCATCGCAGACCAAGCGCATGATTATTGTGCTGAACGACAATGCGTGGTCCATCGACAAGAACGTTGGCGCGATTGCCTCGTACTTTCACAAGATTGTGACGCACCCGCGCTTTCGCTATCTGCACGACCGCGCGACAGGTCTGATCGAACGGTTTGGCGGCAAGGCCGCATCGCACGTGGCGCGCAAGGCGGAAGAGAGCGTCAAGGGTCTGCTCGGTCCTTCCATGTTGTTCGAAGAATTTGGCCTCGACTACTACGGCCCGATCGATGGGCACGACCTGCCCCTGCTGATCGAGACCTTCCGCTTTCTCAAGACGCAGAACCGTCCCGTGATCCTGCACGCCATTACGCAAAAGGGTAAGGGGTTCCAGCCCGCACTGGAAAAGCAGAAGAAGTTTCACGGGCTTGGCCCGTACGATCCCGACACAGGCGAAACAGTAGCAGCAGGCCAGAAAACGTACTCCGAAGTTTTTGCAGAGACCCTGGTGCATCTCGCCAACAAAGATGACAAGATCGTTGCCATCACGGCTGCCATGCCGAACGGAACTGCGCTCGACTTGTTTCGTCCGCACCATCCGAAGCGTTACTTCGATGTAGGTATCGCGGAAGAACACGCGGTGATCTTCGCGGCGGGTATGGCGACCAAGGGCTACAAGCCTTTCTGCGCGATCTACTCCACATTTCTTCAACGCGCGTTCGACCCGATCGTGCATGATGTCGCTCTTCAGGAGTTGCAGGTCGTCTTCTGCATGGATCGCGGTGGTCTGAGTGGCGATGACGGACCCACGCACCACGGTCTTTTCGACATCAGCTACCTGCGTTCCATTCCGAACTTGATGCACATGGTGCCCAAAGACGAAGACGAGCTCGCCGACATGATGCAAACGGCGTTGCTGCACAACGGTCCAAGCGCGATTCGATACCCGCGTGGGACCGGTCCGGGTACACCGCTCAAGCCAACACCGATCGCACTCGAGATCGGATGTGCGGAGGTTCTTCAGGAAGGCTCAGATATCGCGATCTTCGGTCTTGGTGCGCTGCTGCCTATGGCGCAGCAGATGGCAGCGCAGCTCCAAAGGGAAGGACTCAGTGCAGCCGTAATCAATCCTCGTTTCGTGAAGCCGCTGGACCGACAGGTGACCGAACGGTTTGGCCGCACCTGTGGGCTGATCGTCACTTTTGAAGACCACGTGCTTGCAGGTGGGTACGGTTCGGCGGTCCTGGAAGCATTGAATGCGGCTGGCATCACCACACCCGTGGTGCGCGTTGGCTGGCCCGATAGCTTCATCGAGCACGGTCGCGTTGACGCGTTGCGGCAGAAATACGGGATCTCCGTAGAGCGTGCGATGGAACTGGCCGCACCCTTCCTGGAATCCATCAGGCAGGAACGTCTGATTACGCAATAACGAGTTTTTTAGCTCGTTACAAAGCAGCGGAACGCAAACTCTGTGCCAGCAACTCCTCAGTCATGCGATGGCGTGTGCCGAAGATGTAACGCATCTGTACCTTGCCGCCAATGCGTGCCGCGAGTTTGCCGAGTGCGCCTCCTGGCAACTCATATTCCACTCGGTCATGGATCACCGTTCCTTGCACCCCATCGCGAGCATCTGCCCGCACAGAATGGCAGTGCCGCCAGAAGTGCATGGGCCCTGCGGTCTGTATGTCACAGAAGTGGTCGTTCCATACGAACTCCGGGATGAGTGCGTGCCAATAGAGGCGCAACGGTACCAGGGGCAGCGCGCGAAAACTCAGCACCATCGTTGTCCCAGTGCCGGTAGCGATCCGCGCGGGTGAGCCGGCTGGTGGCGGAGGAGGTGCGACGAACAGCACCTCTTCAATGCGCGCCTGTTGCCACTTCGGCATCAGCGGGGGCAGATTCTGCGGATTGCAGAAGAACGCGAAGACCTCTTGAACCGGGTAAGGGACCCACTGCTCGGTCTCGAACACATGCGGCATGCTTCGTAAGAGTCCGCATTGCCGCTTGCCGTTGTAGAAATGCTTTCCCGGCTGAGATGGCACTGCGTTAACCGGCCTGAAACCCACTTTTCGTGGAAAAGGGACTAGACAGGTCGTACTTTACGTGGCATCCTCGTTATATCGGACTTAAGCGGTCGCAGATGCAATGCGCAGGCGCGCTGAGTTCTTCGTAGAGGCAAGGTTGAGGGACCCGGCCGAGCGAGCAAGAGCGGGACAGAGTTGAGGGACACACGTTACCGCCGCACCTCTCGGAGTAAGACAGTGAAGAAGCATCGGAAGATTGGAAACTGGAAGTCGCGTTCGTCGCGACTGGTCGCCCTGGGTACCCTTGCCGTTTCGGCGGCGACAGTACACCCTGCATTTGCCGGAAACGGTACAGCCCACGCCAAACAGGACCAGCAGACGACTGGAACTACTTTTGACATCGGCGCAGGTTCCTTGCAGTCCGTCCTCGAAACATGGAAGAAGGCCGCGTGCGTAAGTCTTGCCGTACATATTCCACCGGACACTCTGGCAGGCTTTCACTCGAGCGGCGTGAAGGGTGTGTTCACCACCGAGGCGGCGCTCCAGCAGATCCTTCAGGGCACTGGCCTCGGCTACCATCCTGAGCGGAACGGAACGCGTTACGAGATCCAGATTCAGAATGCGGAGCAGGTCAGTGTCGTCGCGTCCTCGAATTCTGTCGGTCTGGGGCAGTTTACCGAAGGTCTGACGGACACGCCGCAGACCGTGAACGTCGTTCCACAGTTCATCCTTCAGGAACAGGCCGTTACCTCGTTGCGCGACAGCCTGCGCAACGCTCCCGGTATAAGCATCGCTGCGGGTGAGGCGGGCGCGCAGGGCGACAATCTGACCATCCGTGGCTTCTCCGCACGCAACGATATCTATCTCGACGGGATTCGCGACTTCGGCTCGTACTATCGCGACAGCTTCGACTACGAGGCGGTCGATGTTCTGCAAGGACCTGCAAGTGTCGAGTTTGGTCGTGGTTCCACCGGCGGTGTCGTCAACCAGGAATCCAAACAGGCGGTAGGGAACCGCTTTGTAAGGCCCAATGTTCAGTTCGGAACCAACGCGCTTCGCCGCGGAACGCTGGATGTAAATGTTCCGTTCAGCAATGTGTTACCGAACTCGGCTTTCCGCCTGAATGCCATGGGGATGGAGACGGGTGTGTCCCAGCGAAACAACGTCTTTGTTCGCCGTTGGGGAGTGGCACCGACGCTCGCCTTCGGTCTGGGCAGGCCAACCCGTGGCTTTGTCTCCTATCTTCACGAAGGTGAGCACGACACACCCGATTATGGCCTGCCGTACTTTGGTGCAGGATTGCCGCAGGTCGATCGCAAGAACTACTACGGTCTTGCAAACTCCAACTATCTCGACACCACGCCTCATGTGCTGACCGGCCGCATCGAACAGGATCTTGGTGCAAAGTGGACTTTCCGCTCGACATTGCGTTGGGGCTATTACCCGCGCAACGTGCAGATCACCGAGCCACAGATCAACACCACGGGTGTAGTCAGTGGCGCTGGCACAGCTGCGAACCCGTATGTCGTAACCTGCTCATCCACAGCGGGTGGCACGGCCGGCCCATGCTATTCCATGTCTACTCCGCTGAACCAGGTATTGGTTCGACGCGCAACCATTGAGGTCCATAGCGTAGAGGACGACTTATGGACGCGTAATGAAGCCATCGGACATATGCGGATTGCAAAGATTGAGAACGATCTTTCCCTTGCACTCGAGGGAGGCCGCGAGCGGTCGAATCCGCAGCGACCGGGCTATCTTCTGGCAAACAACAACACCTACTACAACTACACCAGCTTGTTGAATCCCACTGTAGCCGATGCCTTCGCTCCGCCGAAGACCGTCGTCAATACGGCTTCCCACGTGTCTTCGCAGAGCTATGGCTTCAACGTGCTGGATACGGTGAAGCTGACGAAGTGGTTGCAGCTTTCTGGCGGAATCCGATTCGATTACTTCAACACTTATGCGCAGAGTGCTCCGACGAACAGTGCGCCAATCGCCGTGAACTTCATCCATTTGGATAAGAAGCCGACATACCGCGCAGCCGTTGTCGTCAAGCCTTCGCAAAGCGGTAGTGTGTACTTCGACTATGGAACCAGCTTCAATCCTTCGGCAGAATCACTTTCGCTAAGTGCAAACTCCGCGGCATTTCCGCCGGAACAGAACGAAACATTTGAAGTCGGCGCGAAGTGGGACTTTCTGCGCAACAAGCTGAACCTGAACGGAAGCCTCTTCCGCACGGAAAAGCTGAACGCGCGTGAGACGGACCCACTTAATTCGGCAAACTCGATTCTTTCCGGAAACCAGCTTGTCCGCGGTGTGCAGATCGGCGCAGTAGGCCACATGCCTTCACACTTTGACGTAATTGCCGGCTACGCGTATCTGGATGCCCGTATTGAGAGTTCCGTGGTCAATGCTTCTCCCTTCTCGACCCAGAACGTGGCATTCTATACCGCCTGGCAAACAGCATTGAAGACAAACCCGAATGCAGTCATTGACCCTCGATACAACACGGCACCGTACTACTTGTCGCCTGTAGGTTTCCCGTTCGCTAACGTTCCAAAGAACAGCGGCAATCTTTGGGTCACTCGAGAGCTCCCCTTCCGGTTCATTGGCGGTTTCGGGGGCAATTACGTCGCGGCACGCCGTGCCAGCTCGACCAGTTTGATTGGCGTGTACAACACCTCGGCACCAACGCCACTTGCAAATGTTCCTCTAGCGTTTAAGCAGATACCCAGTTATGTGCTGTTGAACGCAATGGTGTCAAGGCCAATTACCGACCGGCTTGCCTTGCAGGTGAACATCCAAAATCTGACAAACAAGTTCTTCATCGACCAGCCGCACCCAAATCACCTGGTTCCAGGAGAAGGCATCAACGCTCAGTTCGGTGCAACGTACCACTTCTAACTTGTTGCGACAGGTGGCTGCACCGCAGCCACCTGTCACAAACCACCACGTAGGGAGTTCCGCGATGTTGATTGAAATACCGGAGGTGCTGACAAAGCAGCAAGTCCAGGAGATGCGGCAGAAGCTAGATGCGGCCGACTGGGTCGATGGACGAGTTACCGCGGGCTATCAGGCACAGCAAGTCAAGAGGAATCAGCAGATGCCGGAGGACCACCCCTTAAGCCGCCAGCTTGGCGCTGTCGTGCTGGCGGGGCTGGCACGCTCCGCCGTGTTTCGTTCTGCCGCTCTACCGCTTCGAGTCTTTCCACCCATGTTCAATCGTTACGCTGGTGGCGACCAATTTGGCATGCACGTGGACACGTCTATCCGGCAACTCACTTCGACAGGCCAGCGCATTCGCACAGACCTTTCCGCAACTCTGTTCCTGACCGATCCGGAAGATTACGACGGTGGCGAGCTCATTGTGCAGGACACGTACGGTCAACACTCCGTAAAGTTGCCGGCCGGCCACATGGTGCTCTACCCGTCAACCAGTCTCCATGCGGTCACTCCGGTTATGCGGGGTGCCCGGGTCTCAAGTTTCTTCTGGATACAGAGCATGGTTCGCGACGATGCGCAGCGGACACTGCTCTTTGACCTGGATAACGCCATCCAGCGGCTTGCAAAAGACCATCCGGAACACCCAAGCGTGGTGCAGACTACGTCGGTGTACCACAATCTGCTTCGCCAGTGGGCTGAGCTGTAACACCCTGCTGGTGCACAGGCTGTCCCGGACGATCTTCTTGCTCGGGATAGGACGCGGGGAGCCGGTCTCGCCCTCACGGGGCTTGCTCCTCGCCTGATGCTTCGCTTCGTTTGAAGCAGAAAGGGTGCCGCTATTCGGGACCCGTTTGCTGCTCGTTTGGGGAGAGTTGTTCGGCATCAGCACGGTATCGATCACGTGGATCACGCCGTTCTTCTGGAAGACGTCGGCAGTGGTGATGGTGGCCGTGCCGCCCTTTTCATCGGTAAGGGTGATGTTCGATCCGGACATCATAGCCTTTAAGGTTCCGCCCTCAACGGTGGTCAGTGTGGCGGTGCCATTGTCCTTCTTGATCATCTTCGCAAGCTGCTTGGACGAGATGCGGCCCGCCACGACATGGTAGGTCAGAATCTTCGTCAACTTGTCTTTATTCTCAGGCTGCGTAAGCGTAGTTACCGTTCCGTCCGGCAGCTTGCCGAAAGCATCGTCTGTAGGGGCGAACACCGTAAATGGGCCGGGGCCACTGAGCGTGTCCACAAGGCCAGCGGCTTTGACCGCGGCGACCAG
>CALMAP010000121.1:27718-31012 GCA_937859825.1 uncultured Terriglobus sp.
GAATGGGCGAGTTGACGGCATTTTCAACAATGGTCTTATTGGAGTACATCGGTGCGCCGCCAACGTCAGGGTCCTTCTGCGCAGAAGCATGGTTCACGGCAAAAAGGCCGGCGGTGGCCAGGGTAAGTGCGAGCAGTGCCTTGCTAAACTTCATAATTCTCCTCGGTGTTCTCGGCCACTCTGGGCCTGCATGAGGAACGACCGTTCCTGTGTTGTGGATTGCAGGGAAACAGGAAATATCCTGTGCATGTGCCGGGTTGCCTGAGCGAAGTATTTTGACGATGCGGAACGTCTCACACGTGTGGGAAGTTTGACAACGCGAGGCTGCAACGGAAGACTACAGAGCATGACGGGTGCCGCGGACACAGCGAAGACGGAACATGCCGTTCACACTGTAAACGCACCTGGGCAGCACCAGCCTTACGATCGCGGACTTCTTGTAATTGGCATATTCAAGCTGATGAAGGCGGTCTTCTTTGTCTCGATAGCCGCGGGTGCAATGCACTTTATCCACCATGATCTGGGCCAGACTCTGGACCGTCTTGTTGCATTCCTGCGCTTCGATCCGGAGAACCGTTTTGTCTCGCTCGTACTTGGGAAAGCAGACCTGGTCACGCATCACAGGATCCGGCAGTTCAGCATGCTCACTGCAGCATATGCACTGCTTTGCAGTGTTGAGGGCATTGGCCTCATGCTGCGCAAGGTGTGGGCGGAATACTTGACGCTCTGGCTGAGCGCCATGTTTATTCCGTGGGAACTCTACGAGCTGTTCCATCACCGCACGGTGGTACGTGTTGGCATCCTGCTGACAAATCTGGTCATTACGTTGTACCTGGTTTGGTTGCTGCGCCGCAAAAAGAGTTCTGGCCTGCTTTCAGCTGAAGGTCCCAGGCTATAGTTTCGCCTTTCCTTCGTTATTGTCGCCTAAAAGCGCAATCCATAGTGCTCTTCGCAAAGAAGTAGCTTTTCTCATACCATTCCTAGTGGCTTGCGCCAGCTAGACCCTATCCCTTGTCTTTTCCACATTCACATTCGGGAAATCCACTTTTCCTGCAGAAATGTTTCTTGCAAATACAAGAGAAACACGTAACGATGTGGCTGTTGGTGGAGTGAAGTGGAGCAAAAGGGACTTCAAGTCCCAAAACTTCGACTCACAGTTCACTTTCTGCACGGCCCGTTTGGCCGTGCAGTGCGGAAATAGGCAACAGGGATGTTTCGTGGCAACTATCCAGCGCGGGTTGACGACAAGGGACGGCTCAAAGTCCCTGCCGATTTCAAGCGCCGCCTGGATGAGGTGTACGGCAGCCAGGTGTACGTCACCAGCAAGGACGGCAAGCGGGCCGAGATCTATCCGCTGCGGGAGTGGGAAAAGATCGAGGCCAAACTGGCTGCGATTCCTTCCATGAATCCCGCAAAGAAGAAGTTTCTGGACGTGACGAACTACTACGGCCAGATGGCAGAAGTCGATTCGCAGGGCCGCCTGCTGCTGCCGCAGCTGTTGCGGGAGAGCGCGAATGTAACAGCAGAGGTCGTGGTGTTAGGAGCACAGACCTATCTGGAAGTCGTAAACCACGACGACTTCAAGGCGAAGCTGGAAGCGGAGCCGTTGAGCGAGAGCGACATGGCTGCGCTGGCAGACCTGGGACTATAAGCAACGCCCTCAGGGGCAAACATGGAGGCGGAGAGTGGACAGTCCGCAACATGTACCGGTTCTTTCCAAACAGGTGTTGGACCTTCTTGCAGTACGGGCGGGCGGCACATACGTCGACGCAACGCTGGGACTGGCGGGACACTCGAGCCAGATCGCCAGGGTGCTGGGGCCAGGCGGAACGCTGATCGCATTCGATCGCGATCCGGACGCCATGCGCATCGCAACGGCGCGGATCGACCAGCTTCGTCAGGAACTCGGGACAGCGATGCCGAACGTAGTGCTGGTGCCCGAAGCCTTCTCAAGCATTGAGAAGCATGTTGCTCCCGGAACGCTGGATGGTCTGCTCGCCGATGTCGGCGTAAGCAGCATGCAGCTCGACCAGGCAGAACGAGGATTCAGTTTTCGGCAGGACGCTCCGCTGGACATGCGTATGGACACGCGCAGCGGAGTGACTGCCGGGCAAGTGGTAAATCAAGTGGACGAAAACGATCTCGCCAACCTGATTTACGAATTCGGAGAGGAAAGGAGGTCGCGGAGAATCGCCAGAGCCATTGTGAGGGCGCGGCCGATACTTACTACGGCGGAGTTAGCCAAAGTAATATCGACCGCCGCCCCAGCAATGAAAGGCGACAAAATTCATCCTGCGACGCTGACTTTTCAAGCTCTTCGAATTTATGTGAATCAAGAGTTAGAAGAGATACGGACGCTGCTTCAAAGCGCGCCTTCTCTGCTCAAGCTTGGTGGACGGCTTGTCGTCATCAGCTTCCATTCTCTCGAAGATCGGTTGGTTAAAGATGCGCTGCGAGAAGGAGCAACCCAAGGGACACTAGCTGTGCTCAGCCGCAAACCAGTGACTGCGGACGAAAAGGAGTTACTAAGAAATCCGCGATCACGTAGTGCAAAACTGCGTGCAGCGGAGCGAGTGGAAGCTGTAGCGGTAAAGCGGAAAGCTCCTCCAGAAGGTGGTAGCCGGCGAGGGCGTAGATAGTTTGTGGAAAATCGGTGGATTATTAGGAAAACAGGATTGGAGATACGAAGGCCCTGTGCATGCAAGCGAAAGCAATCTCGTAAAGCTTAGGCACTCTGTATCTCTTTTCACTTAGTAAGACGCGAATTGGTAAAAAGCTGAATGACGGCAAGTGGAAAACAAAGTATTCCGAACCAGCAATGGTTCACAAAATTTGTGAAGTAAAAGTACAAGCATTGCGGGGAAGCAACATGGAACAGGCGTTAACAGAAATCGGCATGATGGGACGCGCTCAGCGGGAGCGTGTGGAATCGTTTCGTGAACACAACCGCTCTGTTTTCGACGCACAGCGCCGCGCACGGCGCGGCCCCACTCCTGAGATCTTCTTTACCAAGCATCTGGATAACAGCCGACTCGTCAAGGCGGATGACCCGGAGCGACGTAAGGAGGTGCGCTCGTTCACGATTGTGATGAGTATCCTCTTTGCTCTGGCTATGACCTACGTTTGGCAGCATTTCTCTTCGATTGAACTGGGGTACTCCATCGAGGCGCAGAAGCTGCAGGTGGAGCACCTCCGGGAAGAGAATCGCCAACTCCGTCTTACGGAAGCGCAGCTTTCCGACCCGGATAGGATCGACAAGATCGCTAAGCAGCTGGGTTTGGATGTTCCACAGCC
>CALMAP010000121.1:31022-36387 GCA_937859825.1 uncultured Terriglobus sp.
GGGAGATTCTTCGGCAATTGCAGAGGCTAAGGTGCCCATCGGCATTCCACGCTGATCGGCAGCAGACACTTAGCAGAAGTCATTTCTAGGCGCGGGAAGCTCACTCGGGAAGAAAAGAATGTTGCAGCAGCCACAGCAAACACTTACGGCTCCTATCCGTCGTATCCGGTTCGTGCATGTGGCTGCATTCTTTATTGTCTGGACCGGTCTGATTGGTACGCGACTGGTGTGGCTGCAGCTTATCAAGCACCACGACTGGGTGGACCGGGCCGCAAAGCAGCAACAGCGTACGTTCGAAGTCGCTCCACGGCGTGGTGTGCTGTACGACAGAAACCTGCGCGAACTTGCAGTTACCGTGTTGGCAGAGTCGGGCTATGCCGTGCCGAGCGAGCTAGGCGAGAACCGTAGCAACGTTGCGGAGTTAGTTGCGGGCATCGTTCACATCGATCCCACGGACACCTTCACAGCCGAAAGCAGCATCCTCGCCCGGCTGAATGCTTCCCGAAACTTCGCCTGGGTCGCGCGTAAGCTGACGCCGGAACAGGCGCAACGTGTACGCGAGTTGAACCTGAAAGGTGTGTATCTCCAAAAGGAATTCACAGTGATCTCGCCGCGCAGACGCTGGGGTATGTGGGTGTCGATGACGAAGGTCTCGGCGGCTTGGAGCGCCAGTTTGAAGATGATCTTCATGGCACACCGGGCCACGTCTTAACAGCTGTCGACGCGAAGCGCCATGCCCTGGGTTCCGAGGAGCGCGAGCCGCTGCCGGGTGAGAACCTTGTGCTCTCGATCGATACGAACATTCAGTACATGGCGGAACGCGCACTCGACGCGCAAATGGCCAAGGTAAAAGCAGCGCACGGTACGGTCGTGGTGCAGGACCCGCACACCGGCCAGATTCTTGCACTTGCGGTAGCTCCGCGGTTCAATCCAAACGATCTGCGGCATCAGGATCCTGCGATTCTCAAGAACCTCGCAGTAAGTGACGTCTACGAACCTGGCTCCACGTTCAAGCTGGTAACTTACTCTGCCGCGTTAGATGGCGCTGGAGTGCAGCCAACGGACATTGTGGATTGCCAGGGCGGTGCCATGACCATGTACGGCCGCACCCTGCATGACGACAAATCTGACCATTTCGGCCGAGTTACCGTGCAATACGCTCTGGAGCATTCCAGTGACGTAGGCGCTGCGAAAATGGCGCTCAAGCTTGGATCGAATAAGTTCTACGACTACATCAAGGGCTATGGCTTTGGAGACCGGAGCGGGGTCGAGCTGCCGAGCGAAACGCGTGGGTTGCTGCGTAAGCCGAGCAAGTGGGGATCGACCAGCATCCTGTCTATTTCCATCGGGCAGGAGATCGGGGTAACTCCCGTTCAGCTTGTCACCATGGTGTCTTCCATTGCAAATGGTGGCACTTATCTGCCGCCCCACGTCTTACTGAAGGCGAGCGATTACATGAAGGGCGATCCCAGGTTGCAGCCGGCAACGTTTCACCCGGACACCCATTTTCCGGCGGTACTGCCCGAGGGTGCCCATCGTGTGATCAGCGAAGTTACAGCGGCCAAGATGCGTGCCATGATGGCGGGAACGGTCATTGAAGGGACAGGCAAAGAAGCCGCGCTGAACGGTTATAGCTCGGGTGGTAAGACCGGCACGGCACAGAAGGTTGACCCTGTAACTCATACCTACTCCCACACCAAACTGGTCGCGAGCTTTGCAGGGATTGCGCCGGTGAACAATCCAGCGATTTCGGTTGCGGTGGTAATCGACACTCCGACTGTTGGCTCAGGATACGGTGGCGCGGTCAGCGCGCCCGTGTTCGCTGAGGTCGCGCAGCAGGTGCTCGAGTATCTTGGAGTGCCGCACGACCAGCCGCTACGTCCGAAGAAGCTCCAGACTTCTGCCGAGACCCCGCACGAAGTATTGGCTGACGATGGCCCGAGTGAGCCAGCGGGCGACCTGACCGCCCTTTTTGCCGAAGCAAATGCGCTGCCGAAGGACGATCCCTTGCACGCGTTTAGCGACGCAGAACTTGCAGCACAAACGGCAAAGCAGAAGCCAGAGCCGGTGCGCATCGCGGTTGCGCCAACACACAGCAACGGCACTCTTGCCGCGCTGCCAGAGAAAATCCTTAAAGCCTTTCGCGAGCATGGGGGATCTTCTTTGATGTCGGAAGAGACGGCAGAGCTGAAACCGATGCCGCAGCCCTCCGCTTACACGTCCCCGCGTGCCGATGGGAGCGTGGTGGTAGATGCAAGCCACCGCGTCGCCGTTCCGGAGTTTGATGGAGTAGGCCTAAGAACCGCTATCCAGCGTGCGGCAACTGCTGGTCTCCGTCTACAACCGGTCGGTAGTGGGCTGGCGCACGAACAGATGCCTGCCGCTGGAACCATGGTTCCAGCAGGAACGCAGGTAGTCGTGCGTTTCCTCCGTTAGCCATGCAGTCCGCGTGGCTTCCTATCGTTGTTGGTGCGATCGTAGGGATCTTTGTCGGCCTGGTGGGTACAAGCGGTGCCTTTATCGTTCCTACGCTGATCTATGTCTTCGGTTTGTCGCAGTTACGCGCGCAGGGAACGTCCTTGTTTATTGCGCTTCTGCCTATCTGGATCTTTCCGCTCATCGCCTATGCACGCGCGGGGAACGTGCAGTGGAGGCTCGGACTGCTTGTGGCAATCGGGCTGGCCGTCGGGAGCTTCTTCGGAGCGAAGTTTGCACAAAACCTGCCCGAAGTATGGCTGCGGAAGGGCTTCGGCGTGGTGCTGCTCAGTGTTGCCCTTCGCATGTTGGTGAAGTGACTGGAACTTAACGGATCCAGCCGCCGCCCACGACTAAGTCTTGCTGGAAGAAGATTGCGGCCTGTCCCGGCGTGATAGCTCGCTGTGGTTCGTCGAACTCGACCTCAGCCATGCTGTCGCCGTGTGGGCGAATGGTTGCCGGTGCCGGCTCGTGCCGGTGCCGGATCTTTGCGAGCACACGCATCGGCCCGCGTAAATCGTCCAAAGCGATCCAGTTCAGTGTATCGACCAGAGCGTGCCGCTGATGCAGTTCCTGCTCTTCGCCAACGATCACCCGGTTCTGCGCAGGTTCGATCCCGAGCACATAAAACGGTGTGGCGTGGTGTGCGTGCAGGCGCTGTTGCACGCCCTTCTTCTGGCCCACGGTGAAGTGTTGAATGCCCTCGTGGCTTCCGACCACTTCGCCCGCAGCGGTCACCAACTCTCCCGAGCTCTCTGGCATCGCTTTGCCCTGCTCCTCGAGGTAGGCGTGAAGAAAGGCTTTGTAGTCACCGCCTGGAATGAAGCAGATTTCCTGTGAGTCGGGCTTGGCTGCCACACGCAGCCCCTGTTCGGCCGCGAGCGCGCGCACCTGCGGCTTGACCATGTTTCCAAGAGGAAACAGGGTGTGCGCAAGTTGGTCCTGGGTGAGGCCGAACAGAAAGTAGCTCTGATCCTTTGCCGTATCGGCCGGTCGCATGAGCAGCCATCGACCTCGCTCCTGGCTGTACTCCACGCGCGCGTAATGCCCAGTGGCGACACGGTCCGCGCCGATCTGCCTCGCGGTCACCAGAAGTTGGTCGAACTTCAGATGGTTGTTGCAGAGCGTGCAGGGAACGGGCGTGCGGCCGTTCAGATATTCGTTCACAAATGGCTTCACCACATCCTGCTCAAAACGGCGCTGCTGGTTCACCACATAGTAGGGAATGCCAAGCTGCTCGGCCACGCGCCGCGCGTCGTACACGTCATCCATGGAGCAGCAGCGGCCCTGCACCTGCTCCGGCATGCCTTCATGCCCCGCAAGCCTGCGCTGGTCCCACAGCTGCAGGGTCAGGCCCACGATGGACCTGCCTTCGGCCTTCAGCAGTGCAGCGACGGCGGAGGAATCTACCCCGCCGGACATGGCAACCGCGATCGTATCTGGAGCAAGTTCAGGCATGGCTTCTCTGTATATCTTCGCAGCTTGCGGCATTGACTGCTTCAATGGTGCGTGACCGCTGAACCACGCGATCCAGAATGTCCAGGGCGCGGTCCACTTCCGCCTCGGTATTCAGGCGCGAAAGGGAGATGCGCACGGTGCTGCGTGCCTCTTCTTCGGTCAATCCCATTGCAATTAACACGTGCGAGGGTTCCACCGCGCCGCTGGTGCAGGCAGACCCTCCGCTGATGGAGAGGCCCTGCAGATCGAGCGCGATCACCAGAGCTTCGGAATCGACATCTGTTAACCGCAGCGAAGTGGTGTTCGGGAGTCGTGAAACCTGGGAGCCGTGAACCAGTGCTTCCGGAATGCGCTTCAGCACTCCTGTCTCGAAGCGCTGATGAAGTGCTTCAAGAAGCTGCGCACCACCGTCGCGGAGCCACTCTGTGGAACGGCGGCAGGCCTCTCCAAACGCGACGATGCCGGGAACGTTCTCCGTGCCGGCGCGCCGTTGCCGTTCATGTGGGCCACCATGCAGCAAAGGCCGGATGCGGACGCCACGCCGCGTCCAGAGCGCGCCTACACCTTTGGGTGCGTGCATCTTGTGCGCGGAAAGAGAAAGCAGGTCGCAGCCAAGTTCTCGCACGCTGACCGGAGTTTTGCCGCACGCCTGCACCGCGTCCGAATGCATCAGGCAGCCGTGCTCACGCGCGACGGCTGCGATCTCGCGGACAGGCTGCAGAACGCCGGTCTCGTTATTCGCAAGCATGATGCTGACCAGCCGTGTGTTTGGTCGCAGCGCATCGCGCACCTGCTCCGGTGAAACAACCCCATCGCGGTCGCAGTCCAGATAGGTCACCTCCACGCCGCGCTTATCCAGTTCCTCTGCCGCGTGCAGCACGGCATGGTGCTCCATGCGGGAGGTGATCAGGTGCTGGCCGGGCCCAAGCGCCCCGAACAGGGCCTGATTGTCGCTTTCCGTGCCTCCACTGGTAAAGGTGATCTCGCTGGGCGATGCGCCAATGAGCGCGGCGACGTGCTCCCGTGCTTCATCCAAGGCTGAACGTGCAATGCGGCCGTGCTCGTGCACGGCGGAGGCGTTGCCGAAGTGTTCCGTCCAGTAAGGAAGCATCGCGTCCACCACCTCGGGCAGCACGGGGGTGGTGGCGTTGGCGTCCATGTAAATGCGCTGCTCGTTGGGCACATGTAGTTAGACCATGGTTTACCGTCTCTCGATGCACGGCAGGCGTGTCATGCAAAGAGAAACAGGCCGGGAAGTTTCGCTCGCGACAGCGGCTCTCGTCCGCTAAGCTCATTCTCAGGAGATCCCTTCATGTCCTCACGGCCGTATGCTTTGCTTCTGACGCTCTGTTGTATCCCGGCGCTTGCAGTACATGCGCAGACCCCCGCGGCTGCTCCTCCTCCGCCACCATCGGCCGCGGCAGGACCGGTC
>CALMAP010000122.1 GCA_937859825.1 uncultured Terriglobus sp.
GCTCTCCGTCAATCCCGGACAAGTGGCAGGCACGCCAAGCAAGCTCCGCAAATGCTGCCGCGAACTGGAGAGGTACGACGCCATTACCGCAGGCGCGTAGCGAGTCGATGCGACCGTCCAGAACGGAGGCCATTGCATCAGGAACTCGACAAAGCGGGGATTCAGCTTCCGCCTGTGAGAGCGCCGGTCGCAGCCACGGGTATCGCACCAGCAGAGCCTGCCAGCCGGTATCAGATGGACCGGGCGCGAATAGTCCCAGTCGCATATCTGCCGGCCCAGCAGACCGTTCGTCTCCACGTTGGCCTGCGAGGTATCGCCGTCTTTTCAGTCCCGCGTCGTGGGCGTGCTCCACAACCGAGCCCGAGCAGCAAGGCTCTGCGTACGTGACGGATTCTCGTTGTGCCGGACGCAATAATCGTCCAGACCCCGATCGATATTCACGTCCTGCGTCAACGCGGTAGGCCAAAATGAACTTCCGATGGCGTTCGTGCGCGGCTCCCACGTCGGCAGCTTCCAGAGAGCCCCAGACCACATCAAACCCCAGGGCGGAAAGCTCTCCGAGAACGATTCCTCCTGCTGGAAAAGCGAGCACTGCTCGGACGTTTTCGATAGCGACCCATCGGGGTTGAATTTCGCGAATGAGCCGCGCGTACTCGAAGAAGAGTCCGGAGCGGTTGCCGCGCTGGATGCCTGCCCGCTTTCCGGCAACGCTGAGGTCTTGGCACGGGAAGCCGCCAACGATTCCATCCACAAGGCCGCGCCACGGGCGGCCGTTGAAGGTAGACACGTCAGACCACACAGGCGCGTCGTGGAGAGCGCCGTCCGCAATACGCGCTGCCAGGATTTCGGCTGCAGGGATTTCCCTCTCCACGTAGCAAACGCAGCGAGCATCGGGAGCAAGGATGCGGAGTCCCAGGTCAATGCCCCCGCCCCCGGCAAAGAGGCTGATAAAGTTTCCGGCGAAGAACTCGCCTGCGTGAGACAGCTTGCTGGGACGTATAGCCACACCTAGAACAACCTCCGTTGCGATGGGTCGCTGGCAAGGGATTTGCGTAGCGCTGACACGTCGACCTCAACCTTCGCGGCCAGATCCACGCCCATGAACGTGCGCCGCTCCGGCTCCGTGTCACCCACCAGCGCCGCGCTGAAATCCAGCCGCTCCACCGGCAGACTTTGCGGCCGGCCGATACCGGCAGGCAGCAGCGAGTCCTGCACCGCGAACAGGTTCAGCTCTCCCCGGCAGCGGATCGGCTTTGCGAACAGCTCCGGCTTGGCGTACACATGGCCGTAGCGGCCGGTAAAAAATGGCGACGGGTGACGCTCCACGCAGTCCACCATCTGCACGATGCCGACGATGTGGCCGCGCGCGTCCTGCAGCTCCGCAGGCGTCGGCACACGGCCCGTCCAGCCCGCACGCTTCGCCATGTCCATCGCCGCAACGCGGTCCGCCTCGAGGATCTTCTGGGACACCTGAATGAGCAGCGGCCCGCGATACTTGCTGGGCCAGTCGCGGTTTTCGACCGGCTTGATGCCCTGCATGATGTACCACCACCACGGCCCGCAGATGCTGATGGCTTTCATGCGGCCACCATTGACATCGTGTAGGACAGGTGAGGCATCCAGTCGGTGACTGGCTGCTCACGCTCGATGGAGTCCACCATGCGCATCTTCTGGCCGCGCCCGGCATACAGCCGCACACCCGTCCAAAAGCAGGCAGAGCTGCTACGGCTGTTGTATGAGGCCACCGACGCCTCCAGACCCACCCAGCCAAGTCGCACCTGCGCACTGCCGTGCCAGTAGTCCACGTCGATGCGGATGCCCCACTTGCCACGAGACCAGCAAAGCAGCAAACCGCAGTCGTCCCGTAGCGAGAGCGCATAACGGTAAAACCAGCCATTGCCGCGACGCATGCGGGCGTTCGTATTCGGCACCTTCACCTCTTTAACCATCACGCCACCGCCCGCATAAGCCGCTCTTCGTCCGCGCGGTACAGCAGCGCATCTTCCGGCGCGCATCGTGGCACCTCTTCAACCCTGACCAACTCCGGATCGGCCGCGTGGCGCTGCAGCAATCCCGCCTGCTGCAAATAGTCCTCGGAATCTCCCAAACATTCCTTGGCGGTTCGCAGATTGATCCACGTCAGACCGTCGCGCTCCACCTCTTCGCAGCCAGCATCAAGCAACATGCAACTGGCAGCGTAGTGTGCAAAGCGCAGCACTTCTCGCAGAGACCTGGGCGCGTCCGGCACTTCGGGAACAATCGCAACGGCGGGATCACGCAGGCGATCTTCCAATAACCAAAGACGCCGCAGGAAACGCAACCTATCCTCTTCGGAAAGCTGCGCGAACACTTCATCTGAAGTGGCGTTGCAAAGTGCCGTAAACGCATTCGCACCGCACTTCAGACCATGCAGATCAATTTGCGAGACTTCGTGCGCCATCACGCCACCCGGCCTTCCGTGAGCGCCAGGCCTTCGCTCTCATCCCGCACGCTCACTACGCCCGGAAGGGAAGAATGGATGTCCAGCAGCCCGCGCTGCTGCAGGTACTTGACCTCATCCGTCACGTCAATTTCGGCGGAGAGCAGGTTTAGCCATACACCTATGTGATCGGCCACGGAGTAGTGCATGCAATGGCTGTCCAGCACGCTTGCGCAATGCTCAAAGGCAAAGGAGCGCTCCATCTCGCGAAACTCCCGCACCTCCTCCAGCTCTTCCCTGCTCACGCCTAGGTGCGGGACAGGCATCACCACGGCATACGGCCCGCACGTGCGGATGCTTGCCAGCGGATACCACACATGCACCCGCTGCTCCGTCGCGCCGTCCAGCTTCACCCGCACCTCGCGCGTGTGGCCCTCGGCATCGTCAATGCTGCGGGCATCGTCCACCGTGCCCCACAACCCCGACACAGGCTCCAGCACCAGCGTGCCGAGCTTCAAATGTGTTGGTGCGCTCATTGCTTCTCCGCCTTCTGACCGCCGCTGCGGTCTGCCTTCAACATTGCCTTCAGCCTCGCGGCGGCCTCGTGCTGCTGCATCCGCTCGATAGCCTCGCCGATGCCCGCCTGAAACGAGCCGTCCAGGTCCTGCGACCGCACCAACGGGTCCGCGGAAATCACCGCGTCTTCCGCGCGGATCACGATCACCATCACGGCATCGCTGTTCTTGCGCAGCCAGTCCGCCATGCCGTTGACCGTGCCCACCTTGGACCAGTCGCGGTTGTCCTTAGCGGCCATACAGACCGCCTTCCGGCCTGCCCGCACGACGCCAGCGCCACCACACGGCGGCAAGGTGGAGCAAGTCCCACAGCAGCGTCACTGGCCCGGCTCCTCACTGCTGGCGGCCACCGCACGCTCCGGCATCATGCGGTCCACATCAAAGGTGGACCCGTCCACAAACTCCATGCGCCGCAGCAGCTTGCGCTGGCCCGTGCGCGGGTCTGTCGCGATCATGCGCGGTACCGCTTCCAGATCCACCGCGCCCACAAAGACATCCATCTCCGCATACACCTGGTGGTTGGGCTTAAAGGCGATCTGCAGATTGCGCAGACCGTGCACCTCGTCCCCGCGCGCTGTAAAGACCCGCACACGGCCGTTAGGCGCAGAGGTGATGGACACATACTCCCGGCTAACTCCCGACATACAAACCTCCCGCGACTTACAAAAAACTTCCGACTTAGGCATAAGTCGACTTACAAAAAAGAACAACTTAGGCGCTATGCCGCGTCACTGCATGCAGATCGTGACGCGCACGCTGCCTGTTGATGTCCTCCAGCAACGCATCACACCTGCCGTCCGCCCACGACGGCGCAAAGGCGATTACCTGCCCACGCTCCGGCACACTTACCCGCGACACATCGCCCACGGGAATCACCGCCACATCGCGTCCCAGCCGGTCGCGAAAGCGGAAGTGCGTGGCATAGACATCCACGCTGTACGCCTCCACCGTGCAGACGGTGGCTGCATTGCGGCAGCGCACCTCATACATCACCGCCGCAGGCAACGGAACGAAGGCACGCATCACCACGCGGATCACAACCATGCCCGCCGCCAGACAGCACAACCACAGCAACATGCTCATCACTTCCCCCGTTCGGAATCTTGCGGAGGCTGGCGCGGACCGCGTCCCAGTAGCACGGCCCACACCGCCCCTCTCTCCCTGCGCCCGACCTCGCCAGAGCGGTGGTCGCGGGCGGACGCAAGCCTTTAAGCGATGAGCTGTGTCTTCTCCGGCAACTGCTTCGCCAAGTGACGCTTGATCGCCTGCATGGTGTCGTACTTCCACTTGCCGGCGTCGGCATCAAGCAGGGCGATCTTCGGCAGATCGTCCTTTTCCGCCTTGAGGCGGAGAATGAATTGACCAGCAATCGGGTCCACCTCGCGGAAGGTGCGGTAGGCAAAAAGATCAATGCGCGGAGGCAGCACAACACTTGCCCGGGTGGAGGCCCCCTGCTTGACCTCGATCTTCTGGCCGAGACCATCGTCGGCAGTGCTGATAACAGTCTCGCTGCTCAACCCACTCGCAACCTGCTGGATTGCAACAACGTTGTCCGTGGGCAAAAAGCCGTTCTGCAGAGCAATTAAAAAATCTTCCGCAACCATGTACTTGCCAAAAGGAAACTGCACCTGCTCCTCGTTTAGAGCCTCGACATAGACATGACGCCGGCCGAAGTCGTCCGCCTCCGTTGCGATCAACCGGGCACATTGGTCATGCACAACGTGCACGGCGACGTCACCTGGATAGTCGTCAATCTTGGCTGCCAGCGCATCCACGAGGCCACTCAGGGTCTTAATCTTGAGCGTGGGTTTTTCGATGGGGGCAGGTTCGCGGATAAGATCGCCAAGGGTTCCGTTTTCTTTTACGGCGTAGTCGTACCCTTCAACCTTGGTCGTAATCGGCCGGTCGCTAACCAACTTAGCGG
>CALMAP010000123.1 GCA_937859825.1 uncultured Terriglobus sp.
CTACAATAGATGGATGATACTCAGACCTTGTTTCTTGGTGATTGATCGTGAACAATTTGGCAGCATTTCCACGAGGAAACTGGTCATCGAGACAGCCAAATTCAACGTCATTACTGCATATAGCTCCGTAGAAGCACTTGAGACTTTGAAGAAGTTTCCCAACGTAGATGGTGTCGTCCTTGACGCTGGCCTCAGAGATCTCCCTTGTTCGGAACTGGTCGTTTTACTAAGGCAGTTTCGGCCAGAGGTTCCCATCGTTGTAGTCGGCAACTCAGAACGCCATCCCTGTGCCGGCTCGATCAAGCGTCTTGAGTCTTTCGACCCTAAGCAGCTCCTCAAGATCCTCCAGCAAATAGAGCCTGAAATGTCGGCAAAGATTGACGTTCGGGAGAGAGAACTAGATGAAGCTGAGAACTCTTAGCGGGATGTATCTCAAACTCCAGCTGTGCATGCATTTCAGCTAGCATGTGTCCGGACACACCCTCTGTTCATCTGGGTTCTTTCGCGTGGGTGCGGACTTTCCGCACCCACGAATTTACAAATGTCGTCGCGGCATCTTGCTTACTGAACACACCTGGCAAACTAAGCCGCTTTGGCGTGCTCAGCCACGGCTTTGATGTGCGATTCAAGGAATGCGGCGCGATCCTGACCGTGATTAAGAGCCGTGGTTCCACCTACAGTCAGAAACACAACTTCTGTGACACCCATGAATCCGAAGAGAGCTCTCAAGTATGGTTCGACAAAGTTGTAGGAGGCAAATTGCGTCCCGGCGTCATAAAAGGCTCCTGAAGCGATAACGAAGGTAGCTTTCTTACCGGAGATCAAGCCACGTGGCGTGCCCGTAGCGTAAGAGAATGTTTTGTCTACGCGGGTAATCTGGTCGATCCAGAGCTTTAGCGCCGACGACACGCTGAAATTATGCATGGGAACGCCGATCACGTATTCGTCGGCTTCCTGAAGTTCGGCGATCAGGGTGTCCGAGAGGCTTAGAGCCGCAGTTTGCTCAGGAGTCCGAGCGATCTCTGGGGTGAACGCCGCTGCAACCCATTCTGCCGTGAGGGGCGGAATGACGGTGGCATTTAGATCGCGTTCGACAACGTCGCTGTCCGGGTGTGCTGCTTTCCAGTGCTCAACGAAGGTACTGGTCAGTTCTCGTGAAACAGAGTGTCCGTAGAGGGGGCTGGAATCCACATGAAGAAGTTTGGGCATAGGTCACGCTCCTTGACATATGACGATAACACGACAAATGTCGATTCTTCATTCACTCGAACTCTGGAGCCTGGTATCGGCTTACTCTTAGGCCATGCTCACCGCAAAACATCCTGCTGGCGCTCCAGAAGCTGGTGCTGATCCGCGTGTAGTGCGGACCCGCCGCATGTTTGCAGACGCGCTTGCCAAGTTGCTCAGGAAGAAGACTTTTGAGGAGATCTCCATCCAGGAGATCGCGGACGAGGCGACGTTGAACCGTGCGACGTTCTATCTCCATTACGGCGACAAAACGGCCCTACTGGAAGAGCTGACGGCCAGCCGCTTTCGCGACCTCGTGTTGCAACGCGGCCTCACGTTTTCCAGTTGTGACGGCGGCATACGGGCGATCGCTCTGGGTGTTTGCGACTACCTATTGAAGGAAGGAGGCTGTCCCGGCCAGATCGACAAGCTACCCTTCGAGAACTCAGTTATCCGCGCGATTGAAGCTATCTTTCGCGAAGGTGCGCCCTCACACTCCTTGCCTCCCGGCGTCGATGCTGAAATTCTGGGAACTGCTGCCGCATGGGCCATCTTTGGAATGGCACGACGGTGGTCGCAGGAGCCCAAGCGATTGCCAGCAGAAGAAATGGCCTCCCGCATTGAAGACGCAGTAAAGCCGATCTTCAGTGTTGCAGAGACTGGAAAATCGAAGCAATCTGCACGGCGACGCCGCTCTTCAAAGTAACCGGCTCTCTCAGAGTTTCGCCATTCCGTCACTTGCAAGCGGAACCGTGTTCCTTTTATTATCGGAACGTAGTTCCGGTTAGCGGAAAGCTACCGCCGGCCAAGGAGAGCACATGCAAGATACTCGAATCGCACTCGTCACCGGGGCAAACCAGGGTGTTGGCTTCCGCGTCGCCAAGGAGCTTGTAACCAGCGGTGCCACCGTCTTTGTAGGCTCACGTAATCTCGCCCGTGGAGAGGCCGCAGCTGCCGAGATTGGGCCGGGAGCGATCGCCCTGCAGCTGGATGTTACGGATGGAGCTTCGATCGCTGCAGCGGCAGAACGCATCGGCGGGGAGTTCGGGCGTCTCGACCTCCTGGTCAACAACGCGGCGATCTCCAACACGAGAAAAGCAGACCTGTCGCTTAGAGAGTATGCGGAGATCAGTAAGGCAAGCACAGCGTCTCTGGAAGAGATCCGCACGGTGTGGGAGACGAACGTATTCGGACCGCTGGCGGTGTATCAGGCGATGTTGCCGCTGCTGCGCAAGTCGAGCGCGGCACGCATTGTGAATGTGTCGAGCGGCGTAGGTTCCTTAGCGGTCAATGCCGATCCGGCTTACCTCCATCACACGTTCTACGGTCCGGTGTACCCAGCCTCCAAGACGGCGCTGAATGCCATGACGCTGGCCATGATGATCGAGCTTGAATCGACGGACATCAAGGTGAACCTCGTCTCCCCTGCCTTCACGAAGACGAACCTGAACGGCTATGAGGGTACGGAGTCTCTGGAAGACGGCTCTCGTGAGGTGGTGCGGGTAGCCCTGGCCGGGCCGGAGGAACCGACGGGAACGTTTACGCGCTGGGAGAACGCACGCATTCCCTGGTAATGAAAGGACGAGCTTCGGGTTCCCTACTTGTGAAGTCTCGGCTCACGCACCGAGCGATAAAGCGCATAGGAACCAAGAAGCAGCAAGAAGCAGGTCAACGGGATGGGTGCATGGACGGAGTCGCCGGCGAGCACATGCGACGCCGTCGCCCCCAGAAACAAGAACGAGAAGCCTGCATAGGCCCATTCCACCATGCGCGCGGGGCGGTTTGCCAGCATGATGATGGCTCCAAGCAGCTTCGCAAACCCAGTAATCTTCATCAGGTACAACGGGTATCCAAGTGTGTGCAGACTTGCCACTGTTTGCGCAGGTCCATGGGAGAAAAGTTCCGGCACTGCTGAACCTGCGGTGGGCAGCAGGACCAGGAGTGTGAGTGTCCAATATGCAGCCACCTTCGCGTTGCTTCTCATCCAGGTTTTTCTCCAAAAGCTTCTTGGTGCACCTACTTCGCTCCGTAGCGAAGACCGTCCACTAGCAGAGCGACCATCCTGCGCGTGTAGGCCGGCTCCTTGTCCTGGGGACCCCTGCAAAGGTTCGCCACGGCATGGAGCAGCTCCTCCGCATCGACCCCGGACCGTACGGCTCCGGCTTTTACCGCTGTATCCAGCAAACCTTTAAGTGCAGGGAGAAGGCGGGAGTTGAAGTACCCAGGCAAAGCGCGATACGCCGGATCTCCAGAGTGCAGCGCCGCAGCCAATCCCCGCTTGGTGGAGATGAAGTCCACATAGCGTTGCATCCATTGCGCCAAAGCTTCCCCCGGCTCGTAACGACCGGCAAGCTCGTCCGCCGCATCGGCGCAAGCATGGATGCGGCTTTCAAAAACAGCCTTGATCAGGTCGGACCGCTGCGGGAAGTGGCGGTGCAGCGTGCCGACGCCGACGCCGGCCTTCTCC
>CALMAP010000124.1 GCA_937859825.1 uncultured Terriglobus sp.
CCCTGGATTACTTCAGGCCCAAGCCCCGGGATGATTGAAGAGAAATTTGTATTTACATTCTGCGGTGTGCGGAAAACCGGGATGTGCAGGTACGCTGCGGTCAAGTCTCCCACGAGTGTCGAGGAAAAAATATGCGTCCAGCCCAGCACCGTATTCATGTTGCGCTCGCCGATGCCGGCCATGCCGCCAAAGCGGCTGGTCGCACCCGTAGCAGGATTCGGGCCGTACAGCCCTGCAATATAGCTGGCGCGAATCTGGTTCTTGTCGCCGATGCGATGGTCCAGCCGGAAGGAGTAGCGATCGACATTCTCGGTAAACGGCACCACCTCAAACGTGTTTACGCCGGTGCCTGTGGTTGTCGGCAACACGTAAAGCGTGTTCTGCAGTTGCAGGCTCACCGGGTTCTGACGGTTCGCAGGAATACGGTTGCCTGCGAACGGCAGCCCGGTGAGAGGGTCTTTTAACACCAGGTTTGGAAACTCGCTGAAGTCGCCAGAGCGCTGCAGCGCGGTTGGCATCTGCGAGTTGAGGTTATTGGCCTGCTTGCGCCGGAACCCTTCGTAGTTGAAGAAGAAGAACGAGCGGTCACGGCCGTTATACAAATGCGGAATCACGATCGGCCCTGAAAAATTGCCGCCGAACTCATTGCGGATGTACTTCGGTTTGGGCTGCGCCCCTGCGAAGTAAAACTTGGCGGCGGTCGCCGCGACGCGGTTGAACTCAAGCAGGGTGCCGTGAAAGGCGTTCGCACCGCTCTTGCTCACCACCACAATCTGCGCGGCCTGGTTGTATTCCGCGGGCGCGTTGGTGGTGATCACCTTGAACTCGGCGATGCCGTCCAGCGGCGGCACTTCACCCAGCGGGCGCTGCAGGCCGACGTTCATGTTTACACCGCCGTCCAGCATGAAGCCAACGGCACCGTATGCATTGCGCGAACCCGTGTTGATTGCGGGCGTCACGCCAAAGACCGGAATCTGGTCCTGGCTGCCGGCGGCCTGAACGCCAGGCGCAAGCGCCAGCAGTCCGGTAATGCCCAGGCGACCGTTCAACGGTGTGTCGGTGATAGTGGCAGCATCGACCAGCAGGCCGACCGAGGAGTCCTGTGTCTGGATCGGGGGCGCCTCGGCAGTAACAGTGACGGTGTCCTGCTGCTCACCCACGGTCAGTTTGGGATCGATCTCCGCAATCTGGCCGATAGTTAGCGTGATGTTCGTCTGCAGAAATGTGCGCAGCCCGGGAGCGGTAACCTGGACCGTGTAGTGGCCGGGCTGGAGCTGTGTAAGAGAGTAGTTTCCGTCCGAAGCGCTCTGTACCTTGCGGTCCGTACCGTTGTCGACGTTATGTACGACGATGTCAGCTCCGGGAACAGCAGCGCCGCTGAGGTCGGTGACCGTCCCGGACACAGTTGCAGTCGTACCCGTCTGTGCAGCAGTCAGCAACGGCAAGAGACATACAACTCCGCTGACAAAACCCATCCGGGCCCGGAACGAGGTTTTGCAGTTCTTAGTGTTGATAGGTACATCCATAAGGCCACCCCCTGAAATAAGCCATTGCGCAGAGGCGACGCCTCAACGCCACGCTCGCAGAACAGGAGCACTCTAACGATCTTCTGCAGTGACGCGCATGGTTCATATGAACCCCCATGCTTCGCAATGGCCAATGCCGGTTCATTCTGGCGAGAAGAGAGTGAGAACAGCCACCGAATCCGGTGGCAGATCGACCGTGCAAGCCTGTTTACAACGGACCGTGCGGCCAAGAGGGGCCACTGCTTCTGGTGCTGTGAAAGTATTTCGCTGTCCCGAAGTTCGGGAAGATAATATTTCCAGTTGGGCCTGGTGCTTGTTCGAATTGCCCTCAACAGAGATTGTCGTGCGAACCGTGTGCGCCATGTCTGCGTTGGAGAGCTTGACGTACATGCGCGTTCCATCGGCAGAGTGCCCTGCAACGGCGTCAATGGCGGGTACGCCTCCCGGTAGCTTGGGCGACTCCGTCACCGATTGCAGCCTGTCTACAGCCGGGTGGTCACTGTAAAGCTTCACGGCATAATATTGTGGCGTGCCATAAACACGATCGCGGCTGGCCTGGATCACGCCTCCCACCCATCCATTCAACAGGTCTGAGATGCTGTTCGCTTCGACTACTTCGCCCTCGCGTTCAAAGCCATTCATCATGCGCGAGGCATAGACCGCACCATCCATTGACTGGACCACATCCGCGCCGTAGAAGAGATTCCATTCATTCACGATGAGCTTGATGCCGCGGCCCTGTGCGTACTGCTGCAACAGCTCGCCGATGTGGCGGTAGTTGCGCTCGAAGTTACCGGCGCGGGCCATCATCGCGCCTCGCGGATCGGCAGCTTTGCCGTTTTCAGCAAGCGACGTGTAGTCATGCACGGCGAGGTACTGGATCTCTGGCCCTGCAATTTGCAGAACGGTGGAGTTCCATGCGTCTGAGCCGGGAAAGATCCCCTCACCCACGGCAACAAGGCGCAACGACGGATCAACCGCGCGCATGGCTTTGGCGTAGCGCACTGCTGCGCGGGCATACTGCTCCGCTGTAACGTGGCCACGCACCCAACCGCCGAAGATCTCGTTACCGAGTTCCCATTGCTTTACGTTGTAGGGCGATGCATGTCCGTTGGCCGCGCGCATGGCACCGTACTTTGAAGTAATGGGGCCGTTTACATATTCGACCCAGTGAGCGGCTTCTTCCGGAGTCGCGCCCGCGCCATCCACATTTACGGTGATGGTGGGCTCGATATGCAGCCGCTGGCAATAGGCGAGATACTCGTCCGTACCAAAGTCGTTCGGCTCGGGCGCATTGCTCCACGCCTTGTTCAGGAACACAGGCCGCAGATCGCGCGGGCCAATCCCCCACTGCCAGTGGTAGTCCTGCGCGACATTGCCACCGGGCCACCGCTGGAACGATGGATGAAGCGCCGCAATCATCGCCTCCGTATCGGCGCGGACCTCGCCCTGTGTATTCGCAGGCTCGAGCGAGACTTGGTCGAGCAGGAGAGTTCCGCGACCATCGAAGAGGAAGCTGAGTTTCGCGAAGCGGTCAGTTCTTGCAGAGGTAAGTGTGAAGTCATATTTCTTCCAGTCGCCGCGAACGTCGGACAAAGTCTTTTCGGCGTAAGTAGCACCGTCAGTGTTGTTCTCTTCGAGTGCAACGCGGATGTGCCCGGCATAGCCATTCTTCTCTGGCAGCTTTGCCCAGAGATAGCCGCGGTACGTCTCACCCGCCCGCACGGCGAGTGTGCCCTGCGCGAAGCCGCGACGCGTGTCGGTGATGTCACTGGGCGCGAGTGTAATACGCAGCCCTCGGTTGGGCTCACCGCCAGCAGCGCTTGTGCCGGGGTACGCGGCCTCCGCAGTCTGCTCGAAGCGAATCGCGCCCACATTGTCATTGCGCTCGTCGGGCTCAAGCTGCCAATGTGCGGGCAGGCCGAGGTAGTCCACCGACTGCTCAAAGGAACGGTCCAGCAGCATCTCCGCGGTAAGCCCACGCTTGACGTCTTCCGCCATCATCTCGGTAAACGCCGCATACATGCGTGGACTGACGTGGTTTGCCACGCGCGAAGGATCTACGTGGACTGACGCTGTGAGCGGCGATTGCGCGTAACTGGCGGATGTTGCCAGCGTGGCAAGAAGAACAGCAAGGCATCGAAGAGATAGGGTCATAGAAGGTTGTTCATTCGGCTTCGCGTGAACGGCAATGACGGTCCACGTGGCGCAAGGTATCGGCGAGATGATGTTGCCAGTAAGTCCACTCATGACCCCCGGGGTGTTCGACATAACTATGAGCAACACCGGCGTTTGCGAGTTCGTCATGCAGGCGTCGATTGCTCTTGAGCAGCGCGTCCTCGGTGCCGCAGTCGAACTGCAGCGGTGGCAGAGTGTCACGGTGGCGGCGGATCCAATAGGCTGTGTCGAGTTCTTCGCGAGGCGCGCACGCCAGGTAAGCTGAGAGCGGTTCTTCTACAAAGGAAGTGAAGTCTTCCACGTCTGTGATGGCGGAGTGCGCCGCAATCGCACAGAAGCTCGTCGCGTACTTCGCGCCCAGCCGCAACGCACCGTACCCACCCATCGACAGGCCGGCAATCGCCAGGCTCGCATCGTGTCGCAACGCCGGTACCGCGAGCCGGGCAAGCGCAGGCACCTCGTCCACAATCCAGCGCTCTATGTCGGGCCCATCCGGCCATGTGAGATAGCCGGAGCCATCGCGCAGCAGACCATCACTTGGCATGGCGATAGCCAGCGGCGCGATCGTTTGATCGGCGATCAGCTTCTGCGCAATGCGGTGCGCATTGCCCTTAAAGGGCCAGACCCAGTGGCTGCCCCACACGCCGTGCAGCAGGATGAGCAGCGTGTCGATCCGCTCTGCACGGGGGACGAAGAACGATACGTCACCACGGCCGCCGAGCGCGCGGCTCTTGACCGTGGCGAAGCGCAGGCCATCCTGCTCGCACTTCGTGTCCGACAGCTCCACCGTGTGAAAGAGGTCAGTCAAGCAGCAGCACACCTTTGGCGTTGATGCCGCTGTGCATGTCCTGGAATGCGCGATCGAGTGCCTCGAGGGGATAGCGTCGCGTAACCATGGCATCGAGCGGAAGGTGCCCCTGCTGGTATAGATCGAGCAGCAAGGGAAAATCGCGTTGCGGCCGGCATGCACCGTAGAGCGGATTGAGATACAGCTTGTCCCACTCGAAGAGTTCCATGTCCACAGGCACGATCTTCTCGATGCCGCTTACGCCTACTGCCGTGCCCGCGTTGCGCACCATGGCAAGCGGCGCGGAACCAAGCTCGGGTACAGCGGTACACTCAAAGGCGTAGTCCGCACCACGGCCATCCGTAAGCATGCGAACCTTTTTCGCAATGGCGAGCAGGCCCGTATCGTTGCGGCTCGCGAGCAGCGTCTCGGTGGCGCCGAACTGCATTGCGAGTTCCAGGCGTACAGGATTGACGTCGACAGCAAGAATGCGCTTTGCCTCGCAATATCGTGCGCCCAGTATGGCGCTCAGACCTACGCCGCCACAGCCCAGTACGACGACCGTGCTGCCAGCCGTAACCTTTGCGGCGTTCACTGCCGAGCCGAAGCCGGTCATTACGGCACAGCCAAGAATGGCCCCTACCTCAAACGGAACCGCGTCAGGCAAAGCGAGCACCGCTGCCTGTGGAACCAGTGCATGGGTCGCCATCGTACCCAGTGAGAAGGAGGCGTTAAAGCCACCCGGACCGGCGCTGCCCGTGTTCTGTGCCGTTGTACCGGTTGCAGTATTCTCCTCATCAGAAAAGCCATCGCAATAGAAGCTGCCGTCCGGTACGGTGCCACGATCTTCGCAGATGTTTTCCTTGCCACGCGCACATTGAAAACAGACGCCGCAAGGAATCGCCCAGTTCAGCATGACCCGGTCCCCGGGCCGGCAGACAGTGACACCCTCCCCAATGGCTAGGACCTCGCCCGCGCCCTCATGACCAAGGATGAGTGGCCGTCCCCAGGAAAGAGAATCCCAGTCGGTATGGCAAACTCCACTGGCGCGCATGGTGATGAGCACCTCACCCGGACCGCGATCGGCCAGGTGTACCGTCTCGTACGTGTATTTCCTGTGACCATCCCCTACGACGGCACGTGCTTTCGTCATGCCTGCTACTCCGACCCGCCGGCAAGTTCAGATGCGCTGGAATAGACCACCGGGTTCAGCGGCGAGTTCAGCAGTTCCCCCGGTTCAAGTCCAGGCATCCATCGTTCCATATCCATTCGGTGATTCTTGTTCTTTGGAGGCGTGAGGCGGATGTTTTCATCCATGTAAATCATGGTCATCACTTCGCGCGGCCGGTCTGTTGCGTTCGCCCCGGCGCGGTGAAAGGTCCATCCTGCATGGAAACTTACATCCCCAAGCTCGTAGCCGCTATCTTCCATGCGGAAGTGTCCAAGCGCTTCTTTCAGGGTCATCTCACTTTCGTCGCTGATCTCCAGATCACGCCCAAGCTGAAAGCGGTGACTCTTCTCACAAAAGGCGAGTGGGCCCATGTCCAGCGGTGTATCCTGCAAAGGCACCCATGCAGTTACCGTTTTCTCGCTGTTCACAGGCCAGTAGTACTGGTCGGCATGCCATGGAGTGATTCCTCCACCCGGCTCCTTGTAGAGCGCCTGATCGTGGTAGATGCGAACACCACTTACACCCATAAGTTCGGCTGCGATGCGGCCGAGCCGCTTGCCAAAGACAAACTCCTTGACTTGCGGCGATTCTGTCCAGAGATTCATGATCTGCAGGAAGGCTTTGCCATAGGTCGTTCGCTGCTCCATGGGAAGAGTGCCGGCGGAGAGTTCTGCAACGCGCCTCGAGATTGCCTGCTGGTAGTGCTCCAGAAGCTCTGCAGACAGGACGTGCTTCAGCTTGATGTAGCCGTTCTCCTGGTAGAAGCCGACCTGCTCCTCCGTTAGAGCAAAGGGTGCATCCAGCTCATGGCGCACCCCAGTTTCGATCTTTCCAGCCATAGTTGCCACGTCACCCTCCCGAATGCTGAAACGTTTCAGCATACCCATATTCCTCCGTGCTCGGAATAGCTGTCAAGCAGAAATTACGGATACTCTTAAAGCCAGTGAAAGTGCCAAAAGTACGGGTAAACCCTGCACAGGAAGAGCTCCGGGAATTTACGAAACGGCCACGCATCCAAGACGTAGCCGCACTGGTAAACGTGTCGCTGGGAACAGTCTCGGCCGTACTGAACGGCAATGGACGCGTGAGTGAAAAGACGCGGCAACGTGTGCAGGCGGCCATCGATCAGCTCGGTTATCGCCCTGATCTTTACGCCAGTAATCTTGCGCGGCGCGAGACGCGCCTCATCGGGGTGGTTGTCTCCAACCTGCAAAATCCCTTCTTCGCGGAAACGGCACAGGCGCTTGAAGAGGAGGCGGCTCTGCATGGCTATCAGATTTCGCTGATGGCCACGAACTTTGCACCGGAGCAACACAGGGCTGCCATCGAACACCTTCTAAAAGCCCGCATTGCGGGGCTTGCAGTCATGACGTCGGAACAAGATGAAGCTTCGCGGCAACTCGTCATACAGAGTGGTGTGCCGGCGGTGTTTCTGGATGGAAGCAAGGCTGAAGCAAATGCCTCGGTCGTTCATGTCGACTCCCGGCGAGGCATGCAGGCTGCAGTCGAGCACCTGTTGCAACTCGGACATCGCGACCTGCTGTTCGTCCGCAACTCGCAAAACGGCGGCAGTCACCCATTGCTCTCACACAAGCTTCGAGACCGGGGGTTTGCCGCGGCCATTCGCCTTGGCAAAGTGACTGGCATCATGACCAGTGTGGTTGATTTCGATGGGCCAGGAGCAGATGCGGGAGAGCGCGCGATTGCTTCGATTTACGGCAAGACCTACTTTTCTGCTGTCATCGCTATTACCGATACCGTCGCCATGGGAGTGTATCGGGGTCTGCAGGCGCGCAATGTGCGCATCCCGGCGGACGTTTCTGTCGTTGGTTTCGACAATATTTCCTTCAGCCGGTTCCTATCTCCACCTCTCACCACGGTCGATGTGCCGCGCAAAGAGCTGAGCCGACTCACTGTAGAAGCCCTGCTCCGTAAAGGACACGCGAGAGTGCTGTCGCTTTCTACGTCACTGGTGCTTAGAGACTCAACCGCGGTTCCAGCGCGTGAAACCAATCCAGGAGGAATCGAGATGTGAGTGTAACAATGCTCCAGTCGAAGCCGTCGAGAGATCCGTTCTTAACGAATAAGTCAAAGAACGCTGGCGGAATGTCGAACGCCGGATGTCAAGCCTGCCTCAGGCTCTGGATATTCCGAACATTACACGTGAGTATTTCGAGGAACATGTACCGCATGGTGTTACTTGACGAATTCCAGGAAAACCTCCGAGCATAAGAAGGAGCAAAGCTACCACGGTTTGAAGGTGGCTATGCTGCCATGCTACTTTGCGCGTACACGCGTCGCGGTCTCACCGCCGTTCACCTACTCCGTGAACGGGTGGCAAGTGCAGTCTTTTCCTCGCCTGCTCTCGTCCGGCCAGAGCGGCAGCACTCCGTTCATCGGGCAGGAGCACAGTGTGGTGCCGGAGTTGGCATGCCGCCAATCTACAGCGGCCTCAGGCTTGGCGTGATGCGCAGCCGGCCCGGGTCAGCGCGGCACTACGCCTGCGCCTTTGTTGTATTGCTCTCGTCTACGGCGGTGCTATGCGGGCAGGTGCAGCGAATGCAGCCAGCTCAATCCGAGGATCAGAGCTGCGTGCAGGCGTACACGGCCGGCGCCTATCGCGCGGCCGCTGACTGCTTCGCGAGACTGGCCCTCAAGAACGCCGCTTCGCCGGACGCCATTGCCCAGGCTCGGCTGATGCAAGCCCGAAGCCTGTTGCATCAGGACGATCTCTCGCACGCAGAAGCCGCCTTGCGCGCCAGCCTGCAAGCGCGTCCGGACACGGCTGCAAGCCTCTATCTACTGGGGCATATTCTGCAACGACGAAACCTCCCCAAAGAATCGCTTGAGGTCTACACAAAGGCCGCCGCTCTGCAGAGACCAGGCGGGGAAGACCTGCGCATCATTGCGCTCGATTATGTCCTGCTCGATGGCTATCGGGACGCCATCCACTGGCTCGATCAGGCGGTCGCTTTCAGTCCCGATAATGCAGACGCCTGGTACGATCTTGGTCGTGCACAAATGCACGAGGGACGGTTTACGCAGGCAGCAGTAGCCTTACGGCGAAGCCTGCAACTGAAGCCCAATAGCGCAAAGGCTGAAGACAACCTGGGCATCTGCCTGGAAGCAGAAAACCTGTCTGACGAAGCTGCGGCGGCTTATGGGCGTGCGGTGAAGGCAGCGCAATCGGAGCAGCACCCCAGCGAGCAGCCATTTGTGGACTATGGAGCAATGCTGAACACGCGCAACGGCTTCAAAGACGCGGTGCCTCTGCTCAAGCGGGCGACCCAGCTCAATCCGGAGAATAGCCGGGCATTTGCGGAACTTTCCCGCGCGTACAGCGGTGTGGGCGAGAACGCCGCCGCCCTAACCGCGATGGAGCGGGCGGTTGCACTCGACACGCACAACTCTCGCCTTCACTTTCAGCTTGGCCGGCTGTATCGAAACGCCGGCATGGCAGACAAAGCCAAGCACGAATTTGAGTTAAGCTCCACGCTTTACGGGCAACAGTCCTCGGAGTGATCACTCCGCACGAAGAGCAATTGCCGGCTCCACGCGAGAAGCGCGAAACGCCGGGAGCAGGCTGGCCGTGGTCGCTGCCAGTCCAAGCAGTAATGCCGCGTACAGAATGTTCAAGGAGCTCCTGGAGCTGTATTCCGACCATTGCGCGAAGCGCGAGCGCACAATCAAGGACAACAGTATGCCTGCAAAGGTGCCGCCCACAATCACGGCAGCATTTGACTGCAGCACGAGCAGCAGGACGCCTGTGCGCTGCGCTCCCAGAGCAATACGAATTCCGAACTCTGACGTGCGCTGGGCAACAACGTATGCAACAACGCTATACAGGCCCACTAGCGACAGGACCAACGCACCCATAGCAAAGATGCTCAACAACACCGCGACCAGCCGCTGCGTGCGCCACACGTTTTCGTGTTCCACCATTTCCTGCAGCGACTGCGGAACCACCGTGATGAAGTTCTTGGCCCCAAGCTGATGAATCGCATGTGCCACGTCGTGCTCGTATGCGTGCGAGTCAGTCCGCGTCCGCACCACAAACGGAAAGAACCCGTACATGGCCGCGGTGCTGTTCACGTAAAGATTGGGTGCGACGGTCTTGTCCAGACCGTCGTTCACGGCGTCTGCGGAGACGCCGATGATTCTTATCTGCTGGTCTTTCAGCGCCGGCGAAAAGGTACGTCCCTGCGGATTGTTCATGTCGTCGGTCGCTGTGCTCAGGGCTGGCGTGCGCAACGTCCGGTCGAGTACGTCCCGATGTGGAGAGAACCGGCGGACGAAGGTTTCATTGACGACCGCGAGCGGAATGCCAGCTCGCCACTCCGCCTCGGTGGGGGTCCGACCCCGCAGTATGGAGATGCGCAGTGTTTTAAAGTAGTCCGGGCTTACCGAGGTGTAGCGGGTGTCGCGGCCGAGATTTTCTTCGCCCAGCAGCTGAAACTGGCTCATCCCTCCGCCTGCTGGCGGAAAGTCGTCTGCGATTGCCGCAGACAGCACGCCCGGGACGGTTTCGATCGCCTGCTTCATCGACCCCGCAAGTGCCGCGCGCTCAGCCCAGGTGGGCGCGAATCCTTTTCCCAGGCCCACGTACAGAGCCATGGTGTTCGACGGATCGTAGCCAAGATGCATGCGCATCAACCGCAGAAACCCACCCACAGCCGCGGTGGACACAGTGAGCAGCACAAGCGTCAACGCAATCTGTGCGGCGATAAGCACCTGTAGAACGCCCTTGCCGCCAGACGCTATCGTGCGGCGGCCATTTGCGTTCAACATGTTTGAGATCTGCGGCCGGGAGTATTTCATCGCTGGCAGCAGGCCGAAGAACAGACCCGCGCAAACTGCGATCAAAATAGAAAATGCCAGAATGGTGCCATTGATTCGGATAACTGCTTCCGTTGGGAACAAGTCAGCCGCAAGCTGCAGCGGCAGCCGCGCCAGCAGATAGGCGAGGCCTACACCCAACATGGAGCCGAGCAGCGAAATCGTGAGGCACTCCACAAGTAGTTGCCTCACGATGCGGGCCCGCGAGGCTCCTACCGCGGAACGCAGGGCGAACTCATGCACCCGGGTCGTACCGCGTGCAAGCAGCAGCAGAGAACAGTTGCCACAGCCGATGAGCAGCAACGCGCTCACGGCGAAGTACAGCAACGGAAAGTTCTTCAGCAGCTTCGACCGTGCGGTGAACCCTTCGATAAGAGGCTGCAGCCGCACATGAAACTGCTTGGGGTAGAACTGCGGCTCGGCTTTCGCAAACTGATGGATCATCGGGTCCAGCATGGCGCTCGCCTGCTGCGGTGTGACTCCAGGCTTCAACTTCGCAAAGGCAATGTAATGCCCGTTTGGAAAAGGGAACTGCGAGATCGGCATGTACAGATCGGGCGCGCCGCCAAGAGTGAATCGTTCCGGCATGACACCCACGATGCGGAAGATGTTCGAGCCCGCTTTCAGGTCGCGACCGACGACGCCTTTGTCGCCGAAGTAGTGACTCTTCCAGAATTTGTAACCCAACACGGCGATGTTGGAAGGCTTATCGCCAAAGTCGCCATCGGAAGGCTGCAGGGTCCGGCCAAGCAGTGCGGGAACACGGTGGAACGCTGACGCATTACCGCTCAGCAGCGTGATGTGCAGCGGCTGCTGCACATCATTGTCGTCGACTTGCATCCCCATGCCGCCTTGCGCAAACACGTCTTCAAAGAAGGGAGCGGCCTTGTATTGCGCATACTGCTCACGATTCAGGACGAACCAATTCCAGTCATCCGGAACGTTCGGATCATGGATGATCGGGTTCACCGTGCGGTCGGAATCGGCGTACGGATACACGTCAAGGAGCACGGCATAAACCACGGAAAACATCGCCGTCGCCGCGCCGATGCCGATCGCCAGAGAGAGAATCGCAGTGAGAGCAAAGGGTTTGTTTCGCCACAGGCCACGCAGCCCATACCGCAGGTCGGCCAGAGTTTCGTCGAGCAGTTGCAAGCCCACCACCGTGCGATGCATCTCCGCGTGCTGGCGTGGAAGTCCCAGGTCAACCCGTGCACGCCGCCGTGCCTCCTGCTCCGGCACACCTTTGGCAAGCAGGTCGGCAGTATGAGCCTCCAGGTGGAAGTGGAGCTCCTCCTCGATCTCGCGGGCTGCGGCCTGGCGAAACAGCAAGGTCTTCAGGCTTGAACGCATCTTCTGCAGCAGGCTCATGCCTTTGCCTCTGCAGCAAGCGCTGTTGCGGCGTCAGCGCCGAGAATCCGCGCGATGACCTCGGCCAGCGCTTCCCACTTTTGTTGTTCGGCGGCAAACTGGCGCCTGCCAGCAGGGGTCAGCGTGTAGAACTTTGCTTTTCGGTTGTTCTCCGACTCACCCCACGTGCCACGAATCAGACCCTGGTGCTCCAAGCGGTAGAGTGCCGGGTAAAGCGTTCCTTGCTGGATTTCCATGCGCTCGCCGGAGAGTTGTTGAATGCGCAGCAGCACGGCATACCCATGGAGCGGGCCGAGCGAAATTGCTTTCAGAATCAGCAGATTCAACGTGCCTTGCAGTACGTCCACGTTCTTGCCCACGGTCTCTCCTTGGTTGCACAGGAGAGTAGAGTCGAGCCTCCTAGGTTGTCAAGGAAAGAGCGAGTCGTTTAGTTTCTCGAATTTTCCTCTACGGTAGCTTCCGGCCAGCCGTCTACCCAGCGGATTTCAGAGATCTGCAGAGCCGGGCGGCCGTTCTGTGCGTCGTAGGCGTGGTACACGATGAAGTCATCTCCAGCCGTCTTGTTGTCTGAAACATGCAGGACAGAAG
>CALMAP010000125.1 GCA_937859825.1 uncultured Terriglobus sp.
ACAGCAGTAGTTCTCATCACCGGACCGGCAGGGCTCGCATTCGCGGCAGCTATCGATCATGCAGCCGACACCAACCAAGTCACCGATCTGATGAGTTGTGACAGCCGAGCCGATGGCGCTTACACGGCCAACGATCTCATGACCGGGCATACAGGGATAAACCGTGTTGCCCCATTCGTTTTTCACTTGATGAATATCGGAGTGGCAGACTCCGCAGAAGAGAACTTCGATGGTGACTTCGTTCGGACGAGCATCCGGACGTTCGAACTTGTGAGGCTTGAGACCCATGAACGAATGATTCGTGGCATATCCAAAGGACGGGATCACAGACAGTACTCCTGGAAAGTGCAATTGTTCGTACTGGGATGGCCGGGCCTGCTCGCCTTCGCGTGAACTCCAAATCCCGAACTCTAAGACGCGACTTAATAGTCAAACGGATGTGCGCACGGAGTACGCACACCCAGTCGGTCCGCTAGGACGGAACGTGTTCGAGATTGGTCGGTAGCTCAGCCGTCTTGCCGTTGTCCGATAGCCGGCGAGAGGCTAGCAATCCGTACACAAACAGACGCGCCCGGTTGATGCTGCCTAACGGACGATGCGCCGCCAGAGTATGCGCCGGGGAGAACGTCAAATCTTCGAAGTAGCCATCCTTCACCGGATCCCAAGCGACCTGGGGTGGTATGACTAGGCGAGCAACGGTTTGATATTGGGAGGAGCTCTCGGACCACTCTGCCTGGGCATTCTCAATCGGCATTTCTTCAAGGCCGGTGTTGAGCTGCACTCGAAGATCGAACTCAGCCGGGTTCGTCCGGAAGAACTCATTCATAGCGTCCCGCAGCGCGTCAGGCGATTCGGGATCGAACGGCTGCTCCTTCAGAGCTTGAAGAGCGGGGGAAGCAGGGAAGAAGCCGAGCTTTGCCACATAGTCGCCGTACCGGAAGGACGTCTGGGAGAAGTATTCCTCAGCCGCGGGATGGACCACGGGATGTCCATAGAAGGCCAGCTTCTCGGAATTGGCACCAACCGCGTTCAATGCAGCATTCGTTGCCCTCGCAACCGTCGAAACCGCGCCTTTGACACTGTCAGATAGCTTTGGAGCGATCTCTGCGTTCGGCTTGAAAGCTTGAAGAAATTCCTTCATCCCTCCTGCCAAGAACTGCTTGCCCACATCAAAAACGAAGTCCTGAGTCTCGGCGGTGTGGCCATTAAGCTTAGCTCCCTTTACGCCTAGAACCTTGACGGACATGCCGCGGTCGGTAGATAGCTTGGAATCGTCCAGAAGCTCCCCTGGAGCCTGAGCCATGCGAACCAGTACCTCATACCTCCCGGGTTGAGCAAAGAGGCCCTGCGCCAGCTCCTGGGCCAAGCCATCTTCTACGATCAATTCGCCTTTTAGAACAGCGTGCGCTTTCGCATGGGAGATTCGAACGGATCGCCCGTATTTCTCGCGGGCCAGTTTCAATCCGTCTGTCATAACGTCTGCGATCTTTTGCTTCGTTTCCACTTCGTCGTCGGCGATTGTTTCTAGATCGTCTCGGTACAAGAGGTAGTTGGGCATATTGAGTAAGGCTCCTTGGGCTGCAAAAGGGTTATCTCGGGCAGACTCCGAGGTGAGATGCATTGCAGGTACATTGCGAGAGGATGGCCGCTCGCCCTCTATGCCGGTATCTCCTCGATATTTGAGGGCTCAACGCGCTCGCGCTCATTGCGCCGGGCTCTGTATTTGATGGCCTCTTCGTATGCCTTCAATCGCGAGCGCATGATGCCACCTAAGGGCCGGTGAGCTTCGAGTGCGTGCCACGGACTGAAGGAAAGTCGTTCGTCTACGAAAAGCTGACGGGGGTCAGAATATGTATCCTGCGGGCCCACTGTGATGCGTGCGACGGTCTGCCATGGGCTTTTGTCTTCGGGCCATTTCTTATTAGCAGCTTCGATGGGAAAGTCCTTCTCTTTCTCTTCCACGATTGGATCCTCAGGGGCAAGCGCGAGCTGCACCTTTACGTCCCAGACAGCCGTCTCATGGCGGAAGAACTGCTTGATGAGCTCTTCAAGTGCGTTGTAGTCGCCGCTCAGGTCGATGGACTTACCTGTGAGCTCTTTCAAGCTTTCCGAACCTGGAGCGAAACCAATCTTTGCGACATAATTTCCGTAGCGCAGAGGAGCAACTGAAGAAAAGCTTTCGCCGAGGATATGCGTGGCGGATGCGCCGATGCCCTCAAGCGTCGCGGAGGGCAGATTTACAGCCTTCAGCACGGCATTCGTCGCTCGGGCCGCGACAGACACAGCGTGTTTAACGCCTTCCGGTGTATCCAGGTTTTTGTCGAACGTCTTGATTTGTTCGAGAAAACCTTTCGGGTCCGGAGCGGTGAAGGCGTTGGCATTGATGCAAACAAAATCCTGCGTCGTGTTTCCGTCGTGGTTCGAAACCTTCGGCCCATCGACATTTAGAACTTTGAGCGCCAGGCCTCGGGGACTTGAAACATTGTCGGCGAGGAGATCGCCAGGATTGGTCGAAAAGCGCATGATGACGGGATGTGATCCACCCTTCGCAAAGAGACCCTGCGCGAGCGGTTCCGGGAGGTCTGGGATCAAATCAAGCGTTCCTATCAGCACGCCATGAGATTTGGCGTGGACCGGCCGGTAGGCATGGCGATACCGCGTTGCCATGTGGCGTGTGATGTGTTGCATCGTGCGTGAAAGCTCATCGAAGGTTACGTGCTCATCCGGAGCAATCGTCTCGACCTCGGGACTGTAAGCGAGATAGTTGGAACCTGTCGGCATCAGATCTCCTGAATTTTGTGTGTGTGAAACAGGGAAGCAGGGCTGCTCTGCAGGAGCACCCCGTCCCACGACTAGGCCAGCACAGGGCTGCTGATTGGCTCGCTCGTTCCTCCGATGAATTGCAGGAGCTCTGCATTCAGTCGGTCAGCCGCGGTCACGGTGAGGCCGTGCGGTTCGCCGTCGTATTCACTCAGGATGGCCTTTGGCAGCAGCTTCGCAGACCTCCGTCCTGAGGCGTCGATCGGCACAGTGTTGTCGCTTGTGCCATGGATCACCAGGACAGGAATGTCAATGCGTTTCATCTCTTCGCGAAAGTCAGTGCTTGACCATGAATGGGCGGTCGCCAGCGTGGAACGCAAAGACCCCGAGCTGGCCATATGCTGGAACCACTCGAGTACGGGTTCTGACACAGTGTGATGCACAACAGATCGGCCGTAAAACTTGGCCGCAAAGTCCTTCAGGAAAGCGAACCGGTCCTTCCTGAGCTGCTCTTCAATCTCTTCGAATACCTTACTGTCGACGCCGTCAGGATTGTCGTCACCCTTGAGCAAATAGGGTGTAACCGCAGAGACCAGAACAGCCTTCGTTACACGCTTCGTACCGTAGCGGCTCAGATATCGCACGACTTCTCCGCCTCCCATGGAAAAGCCGACCAAGGTCGCATCTGCCAAGTCAAGCTTTTCGATCAGAGTGTGAAGATCGGCGGCCAGGGTGTCGTAGTCGTAACCGGCGGAGGTCTGACCAGAACGCCCGAAGCCTCGGCGGTCATAGCCGATCACGCGGAGGCCATGTTCGGCGAGAAAGTTCGATTGTTGGTCCCAAGAATCGCCGTTCAAGGGCCAGCCATGAATAAGGATCACCGGTCGTCCGGTACCAAGGTCTCGGTAGAAAAGTTCTGTACCATCCTGCGTCGTTACGTATGCCATCGTGCCATCCTTTCGGCCCGGATCGTTGCCAGGGCGACTGGCTTTCAGATGCAAAGACGGAGCCGTTTGTAGACAACTCCCAATCTCGCAAATAAGGGTAGGCATATACTGCGTTCATGGCAAGAACCCACGAGAAAGTAAGGTACGCACCAAAAAGTAACCCGCCCGAAGCTCCAGGCCATACGAAAGACGATTGGTCTGCGGATGCAGCCGAGGAGGCGTTCAAACTTCTTGAGGGTCGCTGGAAGATGATGATTGTCTTTCATCTCTTCGATAAGAGCTGCATGCGGTTTTCTGAGTTGGAGCGTGCGATTCCGTTGGTCTCCCAGAAAATGTTGATACAGCAATTGAGGGACTTGGAATCGAAAGGTATTGTGACGCGGACGATCTATCAGGAAGTGCCACCACGAGTCGAATACAGCCTCACGTCGCTGGGGCTGGCTCTCAGGCCCGCTCTACGGGAGTTGGTCCAATGGGCCAATCTGCGTCGTAAGACTAAGCCAACATGAAGAAGTGCGAATCGCCTCCGCCAGGACCACGATCGACTATATAGAACCTTCGTTATCGGACGTAAGCTGTTCATTACAAATAGTTTACGTCCGATGCTAGTACTAAGCTTTTGACGGTGCGATGGCGTCCGTGGCGGCCTTGGCAATACGGAACTTCACCGTCGTCTTCGCAGCAATCTTCATCTGCTCGCCCCGGCCTATCCGTTCGGCTTCAACGCGCCAGATCGTGCATCTCATAAGGTATGGGCAAAGAAGCAAACATCGCGACGCAGAAGAAGATGGGCGAGATCATCAACAACCATGAGTTCGAGAAGCTGACTGAGGTCTTCGCTCCGAACGTGAAGGACCACGATCCTGCCGACGATCAGGGTCCTGGACCGCAGGGATTTGTACAGTGGTTCACGCAGTTCCATTCCGCGTTTCCCGACTTCAAGATCGCAGTCGAGCACATGGTTTCGGATGATGACAACGTCGCCTTTGCTTACACCATCACGGGAACTCAGGATGGTCCGTTCAACGGTATCCCGGCAACAGGCAAAAAGATCAAGGTCCGCGGCATGCAGATCTCGAAGTTCAACTCCGATGCGAAAATTCTGGAGCGCTGGGGTGCCTCGCACGAAGTTGGGATCCTGCAGCAGATCGGAGCGATGAAGCCGCCCGCGCATCTGGATGAGCCGCCAGTCATCTCTGCGCCCGCTTCTACGGGAACCATCTAGCTCCTGATGTAGTGGGAACAGAAAGAGCGCTCCGAACTGGAGCGCTCTCCTTTGTTCTGTTGTAGGAGCCTTCAAGCGGTTCTACGGACCCTTCTTGCAAAAGAGAGGTGGCTTTTGGTTCGCTTAGTTCGTGAACGAAGCACGCCCGTTTAAGGCGAGACATTGAGATTTGGCCCCTTCTACCGCTTTGCATCTGAATAAACACGCAAGAGTGCACGCAGGCACCTTCTGGAGGAAGCATGATGGCCGGACAGCAGGCTTTGGGAGAGAAGGCGGATTTCGCCGTCACAACAGAACTGACGGTTAATGGCCGTTCCCACACGTTGCAGGTTGAGCCCTGGACTTCTTTGCTTGACCTGCTTCGCGAGGAGCTGCAATTGACAGGGAGCAAGAAGGGCTGCGACCACGGCCAGTGCGGGGCGTGCACCGTGCTGGTGAACGGTGTACGCGTGAATAGCTGCCTTTGCCTCGCTGTGATGCACGATGGGGATGAAGTCACGACGCTCGAAGGTCTTGGGAGCGAAGGAACCCTTTCCCCGATGCAGCAGTCCTGTGTGGACCAGGATGGCTACCAGTGCGGGTATTGCACACCGGGTCAGATCTGCTCTGCCGTGGGCATGCTGAAGGAAGGCCATGCCAAGACAGAAGCTGATATTCGTGAACAATTGAGCGGGAACGTGTGCCGCTGCGGAGCGTACCCGAACATTGTCGCCGCAGTGAAGCACGTCATGAGCATGGGCCAGACGGAAGGTGGGCGATGAACAACTTTCAGTATGTACGTGCCGAAGGTCTGGACGGTGCTGCCCGGTTTGTCGCAGGGCACGCCGGAGCGAAGTTCATCGGTGGCGGAACGAACCTCGTCGATCTGATGAAGTACAACGTCGAGAAACCCTCGGCGCTGGTGGATTTGAATCGGCTTTCCATGCGCGACGTTTCGGAGCTGCCGGACGGCGGTCTGCGAATCGGCGCGTCCGTGACCAACAGTGACGTTGCGTACCATCCCACTGTTTCGACGCATTACCCACTGCTGTCACGCGCCATCCTGGCCGGTGCCAGCGCGCAACTCCGCAACAAGGCGACCACCGGCGGCAACCTGCTGCAGCGCACGCGCTGCGTTTATTTCTACGACACAGCGACGCCCTGCAACAAGCGTGAGCCCGGAACCGGATGTCCGGCAAAAGAGGGTATCAATCGCACCCTGGCCATCCTCGGCACAAGCGTGTCGTGCATCGCGACGCACCCTTCTGACATGTGTGTGGCGCTTGCAGCGCTGGGTGCCGTGGTACAGGTGACGGGTCCGGGCGGCAGTCGCAGCATTCGCTTTGAAGAGTTTCATCGTTTGCCGGGGGACCATCCTGAAATAGACACCACGCTGACGGCGGACGAAATCATCACCTCCGTCGATCTTCCCAAGACCGGCTATGCCGGCCACTCCGCGTATATCAAGGTGAGGGATCGACAGTCGTACGCCTTCGCTCTGGTCTCTGTAGCGGCAGGCCTTGAAGTCACGGACGGAGTGATTGCCGGGGCGGCCGTCGCGCTCGGAGGCGTGGCACACAAGCCTTGGAGAAATTCGCAGCTGGAGCAGCAACTTTTGGTCGGCAAGCCTGCCAACCGCGATACCTACCATGAGTTCCAGCGCGCTCTTTTAGTGGGTGCGCAGGGGTACGGCGAGAACGACTTCAAATTGAAGCTGGCACCGGTCACCGTAGTGCGTGCATTGGAGCAGGCCGCCCACGAAGGAGAACAGGCATGAACACCCATCTGATCGGCACAGACGTGAATCGTATCGACGGACCGGCCAAAGTGTCCGGCGCGGCCAAGTACGCCGCAGAGTTCTTCGCGTCAGACATGTTGTATGCGGTGGTTGTTTCAGGTGCGATTGCACATGGTGAAGTCGACAGCATCGACACCGCTGCGGCAATGAAGGTCCCCGGCGCCATGGAGGTGTTCAGCCACAAAAACCGGCCGCACATGGCCTGGTTCAACAAGTCGTACCTTGACGAGGACGCCCCCACCGACGGCAAGCCGCTTCGTCCCTTGTACGACGAAAAGATTCATCATAGCGGTCAGCCGGTTGCGCTCTGTGTTGCCGAAACGTTTGAGGCAGCACGGGCCATGTCCAGGCTGGTCGAAGTGTCATACAAGGCATTGACGCACCAGACCGACATGACCTTCGCAGTACAGGAAGCGAAGAAGGTTGAGAAATCGAATCGTGCAGGCATTGAGCCGCCACCCAAGAACCGCGGCAATTCAGCTCAGGCGTATGCCGACGCGCCCGTAAAGCTTGCCAAGGGGTACTTGTCGCCCACGGAGATCCACAACCCGATTGAGCTGTTCGCCACCACCGTCATCGTGAACGAAGACAAGACGATGACGATCTACGACAAAACGCAAAGCGTCACCAACAGCCAGATGCTGGTTTGCAACGCGCTCGGCCTTTCCAAGGACGACGTCCGCGTAGAAAGTCCGTTTGTTGGAGGCGCGTTTGGATCGGCATTGCGGCCGCAATACCAGCTGATCCTTGCTGCGATGGCGGCGAAGGCGCTGAAGCGGTCGGTCCGGTTGACGCTTACGAGAGACCAGATGTTCACTCTCAGCCATCGGCCGGAAACGCTGCAGGAGATCCGCCTCGGTGCCAACACGGACGGTACCCTGCTCGCGATGCATAACGAATCGTTGCAGGCCACCTCGCGTTACGAGAACTACTTTGAAGTCATCGCGAACTGGAGCGGCCTGAGCTATCTCTGCGAAAACGCCACCATGGAAGAGAAAACGGTGTCCATGGATATCTCCACTCCAGGCGATATGCGAGCACCTGGCGCTGTACAGGGCGTTTGGGCGATAGAAACGGCAATGGACGAACTGGCCGTCGCCACGGGGCGCGATCCCGTCGATTTGAGACTGCAGAACTATGCCGAGAAAGACCAGAACCACGGGAAAAAGTATTCCAGCAAGGAATTGAAAGCCTGTTATGCGCAGGGAGCGGCGATGTTTCGCTGGAACGAACGCAAGCCAACCCCGCGCACGGAACGCCGAGGAACTGCCCTGGTTGGAAGGGGCATGGCTGGCGGCGTTTGGGAATCTCCGCAGATGCCTGCTGCCGCAAAGGCAACACTCGCGCCGGACGGCACGTTGACGGTCGCCAGCGGCACGGCCGATATCGGCACCGGCACCTACACCGTGATGGCGATTCTTGCGGGCGAAGCACTTGGTCTGCCGCTTGCAAAGGTGATTGTGAAGCTGGGGGATTCGGAGCTACCGGTAGCACCGCTCGAAGGGGGATCCTGGACCGTTTCTTCTGTCGGCACAGCCGTTACAGAAGCGTGCAAGGCTGTTGCGGAGAAGGTTTTCAAGCTCGCCTCCGGGCTCGACGATTCGCCCTTGAAACACGCATCATTCAACGACGTGGAATTCGCGGATGAACGGATTTCCTTGCGCAGCGATTCCGCGAAGTTCGTGACCCTGGCTGCCGCGCTGGCGGCGGGCAACGGCCAACCGATCGAGGAGAAAACCAAGGCGGGGCCGAACTTGCTGAAGCAGCACGGCTATAAGAGCTACACTCACTCCGCTGTGTTTGCAGAAGTCGAGGTGGACGAAGATTTCGGCACCGTGTCGGTGTGCCGCGTGGTGAGCGCGATTGCGGGCGGCCGCATCATCAATCACGAAGCGGCCCGCAGTCAGATTCTTGGCGGGGTGGTTTGGGGCATAGGCATGGCTCTTCAGGAGCAGGCTGAAACTGACCATCAGTTCGGTCGCATCATGAACCACAATCTGGCCGAGTACCATGTACCGGTAAACGCCGACGTGCATGACATTGAAGTCATCTTCGTCAAAGAGGAGGACGACATCGTCAACCCGATCGGCGCGAAAGGCTTGGGAGAGATCGGACTCGTCGGCGTGGCTGCTGCTATTGGAAACGCAATCTACAACGCGACGGGCAAACGCATCCGCGAGCTGCCCATCACGCTAGACAAACTCATCTGAGGCTGCATTA
>CALMAP010000126.1:0-1907 GCA_937859825.1 uncultured Terriglobus sp.
CTGCAGGGTGAACGCATCTCAGCACCATTCACGATCGACACAACACCGCCAGTACCCGGTGCTCTGTCCGCAAGCATGCATAGCGGCAGACTGACGGCCAATTTTGAGGCACGTGATGCAACCTCGGTGATTGCCCACGCCGAGTACTCCATCGACGCTGGCCCGTGGCAGTATCTTGAGCCGGTCGGCAAGCTGAGTGACTCTCTTACGGAGCGGTACACGCTGGATGCTCCCGCGCAGGGCGCCGGTCCGCATACGGTGGCGATTCGTGTCGTCGATCGTTACGAGAATGCAGTCACTGCCAAAGCGACAGCGAGTGCATCACGATGACCGGGAGCGTTCGCGATGCGCTTTGAACTTTTCATTGCGACGCGCTACCTGCGAGCGAAACGCAGGCAGGCGGTCATCGGTGTGATTACCGCAATTTCTGTATTTGGCGTTGCAGCGGGCGTCGCATCCTTGATCATCGCTCTTGCGATCACGAACGGAATGCGGCGCGATCTGCAGGCCCGGTTGCTTGGTTCCACATCGCACATCGAACTGATGCGTGTGGCAGGCGATGGCATCCGCGACTGGCATGAGCTTCTGTACCGTGTCCGCAAACAGCCGCACGTGACAGCAGCCGCACCGGGGCTCTACGGCCAGGTTCTGGTTTCACTCGGACCGCGAAGTGGGGGTGCCCTGGTCAAAGGAATTGTTCTGCACGATGAGCGGACCGTCTCTGACCTGCTGCAATCTGTTCGAGAGGGATCGGCGGACGCACTCGCTTCCGGTGGGAACGCTGCACTCCCGCCGATCGTGCTTGGGTCCGACCTGACGGAAACACTCGGCGCGAAGCCGGGGGACAGTATTGTGGTCACCAGCCCACAGGGTGGGTTGACACCGCTGGGCATTCAGCCGCGATTTGCAAGGTACCGCCTGGTTGGGATCTTCCACTCCGGTTTTTACCAGTACGACTCGACGTACGCGTTCGTGCGCCTGGCCGATGCGCAGCGCCTGTTCAGCGAGCCAGACCTGGTCTCGGTCATCTCAATCAAGGTGGACGATCTCTACCGTGCAGCAGGCATCTCGCAGGAGATAGAAGCGGTCGCGGGACCGGGCTACCAGACCTCAAACTGGATGCAGCAGAACAGGGAGCTCTTCCGCGCGTTGCGCCTCGAGCAGGTGGTCACATTTATCGTGATTGGCTTAATCGTGTGCGTGGCCGCGCTGAACATTCTGATTGCGCTCACCATGCTGGTGATGGAAAAGACCCGGGATATCGCCGTTCTGATGAGCTTCGGCGTCCGGTCCGACCAGATACGCAAAATCTTTCTTGCGCAGGGCCTGCTCATCTCGCTTACAGGCACCGCGCTGGGGCTGGCAGTGGGCTTGGCAACGGCTTGGGCGGGCAGCCACTATCGCTTCATTCACCTTTCCGCAGAGGTGTACTCGATCGATTACCTGCCCTTCGCGCCACGCTGGTTTCACGTGGTCACCGTGAGCGGTGTCTCCCTGTTGACCGCGCTGCTGGCAACGCTTTACCCCAGTTCTGCCGCTGCACGCATTCTTCCGGCAGAAGCACTTCGCTACGAGTAGCTACTGTGCCCAGCCATTCTCGGGCATCCAGTGGTACAGCAGGTCAGGCCAGCCGCTTACCTCAGGATCAGCCTGGGCCAGACCCAGGCCATGGCGTCCACGCCGATAGAGGTGCATTTCCGCCTGGACCTTGTTGCGGACAAGCGCCTGATAAAACAGCACCGCGTTATTTACCGGGACGGTGGCGTCGTCGGTTGTGGAAAACAGGAATGTGGGCGGCGTCTGCGGTGTCAGCTGCTGGTCCGCGGAACGGAGTGCCTGGGTAGCCGCGGCGGGTGAGTGGCGCAGCAGGTACTTCACGGAACCCGCGTGCGCCGGGCCGTCGTCCA
>CALMAP010000126.1:1917-4423 GCA_937859825.1 uncultured Terriglobus sp.
CCGGATAAGCGAGCACCAGGAAGTCCGGGCGGCTGGAGACACGCTCGATGGGGTCGTCCGACGCTGAATTGCCGCTATCGAACTTCGTTCCAGCCGTCGCCGCGAGGTGGCCGCCCGCGGAAAAACCCCACATGCCGATGCGGTCAGGAGACACATCCATCTGTGCCGCATGAGAGCGGGCATAGCGGAGAGCGCGCTGCGCATCGTGCAGTTCCACGGGATGGTGATAAGCCGGTCCCAGGCGATACTTCAGAACCAGTGCGGCAACGCCGTGTGCGTTCAGCCACTGCGCTACCTGCAGCCCTTCGTGGTCCATGGCGAGGTGCTGGTAGCCGCCGCCAGGGGCAACCACGACCGCCGTGTGCGTGGGATTTGCCGCTGGCAGGTAAACAGCGACCGTCGGAACATCGGTGTCGGCGCTACCCACTGCATCCGGTGCACCCTTCGGCCATAAAGGAATCGCGGTATGAACGTCCAGAGTTCTATCCATCACTGGACCGCTTTTTACCGGTGCGGCGGCGAGCGTGGCCTGCGCAGAAAGAGTAGCGGCGCAAACCGAAGCAAGAAGCAGGGGCAAAGTCTTCAACATACAGGAACGCGACACAGGGCAGTCTCCACTTGGCGCTACTGTTCCACAGATGCGCGACCGGGCAGCACGGCTGTCTTTTTTCGAAAGGTCAGGTTCTTGTGACCCAAAAACTGCGGCACCACCGCCACCGCCACAATGCATGCCTGTGCGGCATAGGGCGCGAGCTTGGGATGTGGCAGCCAGTGTGCCAGCACCGCTGCCAGGGGAGCCACCGCGACCATGCTCACCAGCAGGCTAGGCACGTAGACCATCCAGCTTCGCGCATATTCCCGCAGGTAATTCCCTTCGGTACGAAAGACGAACCACTTGTAACTCAGAAAAGAAACCGTGATGTTCACGACGGTCGCGAGAAGCAGTGCGACGCTTGTGGCAATTGCCGCGTGCGCAGGCCGAGCATGAACGCACACCCAAGTGAACAGAAACGTGTCCGCAATGCCGAACAGCGTGTTGCCTGCGCCTGCGATGAGGAAGCGAAGAGCTTCCCCCTTGGGAATGCGTTGCGCGAGAGAGGGCATGCTCAGTAGTTGATGCGTTCCTTCTCTGTGACCAGCGGCCGATTCTGCACGATGGTATGGATTGACCCGATGTACTCCCCAATGATGCCGATGGCGATCAACTGAACAGAGCCGAGAAAGAACAGGCCGATCATTGTGGGTGCGAGGCCCAGTTCAAAGTGGTTCCAGAAAAGCAGCTTGGCGATCAGGTAGACAAAGCCGATGAGCAAACTGATGGCTGCGAAGACAAACCCCCCGAACGTGACCATGCGCAGCGGCACCTTGGACAGATTGGTGATGCCGAGCATCGCAATGTCATACAGGGTATAGAAGTTGTTTTTCGTGATGCCGCGTTGCCGCCGCTTCTGCCCGTAGGCGATCTGCTTGATGGGGAAACCCACCTCTGCCACCATGCCGCGGAAATAGGGATACGGGTCACCGAAGCGGCGGACCACCTCGATCACCTGCCGGTCATAAAGGCCGAAACCCGTGTAATGACGGATGACCTGCACACTCGTAAGGCGTTCAACCAGCCTGTAGTAGGCGGTGCGGACGCGGTACATCAGGCCGCTCTCTTCGGAGTTCGTCTTCACCCCGACGACGACCTTCCACCCCAGCTCCCACTCACGCAGAAAGTCCGCGATCAGCTCGGGCGGGTCCTGCAGATCACTTAGCAGCACGATCACGGCATCGCCCTGCGCCGCCAGCATGGCGTGATGCGGAGAGCGGATGTGCCCGAAGTTGCGGGCATTCACAATTACCTTCACGTGCGGGTCGGTCGCGGCAAGCACGCGCAGTTCGTCGACGGTGGTGTCTATCGAAGCATTGTCGATAATGATGTGCTCGTAGTCATACTCCGGCAGAGCCGCAAAGACCGCGCGTACCCGCTCCACCAGCGGCTGCACGTTGCCGGATTCGTTATAAGCAGGGCTGACGACGCTGATTGTTTTCATGGCTGCTGCTGCTCCCGGACTTTCCCCGTCCAACCGTACCATGCTGCCGTGCGGCGAATTGTCTCCTGCAAAGACACCGTTTCTTTCACGTTGAGGTCCCGTGTAACGCGATCGACCGCAGGTACGTAACGCGAGATGGGCGACGACGCATCGGGCTGACCCGCAATCTCCATGGGAGCATCCGCGCCCATCGCATCGCGTACCGCTTCCGCGAGTTCCCGTATGGAGAGACCCTGCGCTGACCCGACGTTGTAAGCCACGCACGATGGCGCGCGGAAAAGCATCGTCCAAAGCCAAGTGGCCAGATCACCGGCGTAGAGGTAAGACCGCGTGGGTGTGCCGTCCCCACCGCTGCGGATGGGGCCACCCTGCAAGACGTCACGGATGAAGTTCCCAATCGCAAAGTGCGTATCCAGCGGCAAGTGTGGCCCGCAAAACGACCAGCAGCGTGCAATGGCACACGCCAGTCC
>CALMAP010000127.1:0-5427 GCA_937859825.1 uncultured Terriglobus sp.
TGCCAGTACGGCCGCCCATGCCGATGCCGCCCGGACCACCCATGCCGCCGCCGGGCCGCCCGCCGCCCGGTCCCTGTGCAAGCACCAGGCCCGTGAAGGCCAAGCCGCAACAAACCAAAGCCAGCGCCATCACGCAACGGCGACCCGGCAACAGGCTGTGCTTGCCCCGCTTCTGCTTGCCCGTTTTATCGTGATGGATGATGTGCTGCATCTGGCCTGGTCCTTCAAAGTCGAGCTTGCGTGTCCAGCTTACGTGTCTGCTGTTTGATGTATCGGCCGTCGTCCGGATTTTGCTCACCGCCAGAGAAAGCAGGCGATGTGCAGAGGAAGCAAGCGGCACGGCATAGTATGACGAACCTAGTCCGTCGCGCTCCCGGTAGCGCCGTGCCTTTGCGTGCTGTTGGCGTCGATCAGCAAATCGGTTGCAGACAAGCCTAATTCCTGCGCGCTCGGAGTGGAACTGCCTCTTGTGAGTGCATCATCCACGGAAGAGAGCAGTTGATTGTCTGCCGCGAGCACCTGCGCGGTGGGTGCCAACGCTACCCTGGTTGCAGCGGGCGTTGCGGTGTGCTTAAAGGTCAAAGCCGCCAGGGCGCTGGCGGAGACGGCCACACCGGCAAGAGCCCATCGCGGGGCGCGGTCCCAAAGCTAAACGACTGCATTCGGACGCGGCGGAGGCATGGCGGCCGACCACTGCTCAGCCCAGGCGAGTGACTCAGCCTTGTAGCTGCTGAGGGCATCGCGCATGATGGCGAGGTCTGCCTCTTCCTCTTCACTCAGGAGTTCGGCCTCCGACTTCTCGTCAATTTCGGGATCGCCGTTAGTGTTTTGCAGCCGTTTGCGCAAAAGCTCGTTGAACTCTTCATCGCTGAGGGACATCACGCATCTCCTTTGACCTGTGCCCGCACGGCCTTGGTTGCGCGGTGCAGGTGGGTCTTTACGGTGCTTACGGGCATGTTCATCTGTCCGGCAATCTCGGCAAGCTCCATCTCCTGGATGAAGCGCATGGTGAAGATGGCGCGCTGGTTCGGCGAGAGATTTCCTATGGCTTCGTGCACGCTGGCTGCCTGCTGCTTGGCGATCAGCGCCTGATCCCCGTTGCTGCCTGACGCGCGCAGGTGGTTGGCAAGGTCGGTCGCATCGACGCTGGTGGCCTCGGCCTTGCGCCAGAACTTGAACTTCTGGGTGCGGGCGTGATCGCGGACGAGGTTCAGCGCGATACCGGTCAGCCAGGTGTTGATGGCGCAGTCGCCGCGAAAGCTGGCGCGGTTGCGGTGTGCCTTGAGCAACGTGTCCTGCACGATGGTGAAGGCCAGATCGTCGTCACGCACCTGTGCAGAGACGAAACGCAGCAGGCGCGGGCGATAAAGGCGCGCAAGCAGGTCGATGTCGTCCAGGTCGCTGGCTACCCGTTCCTGAGTGGCGAATGAGACCAAATCTGCCGCAAGTGTATACGCCATGAAACCGCTCCTTGATATTGGGGGAGTGGCTAGCCGTTCCATCCGATGAAATCGTCTGCCGGTAACTGCGACGAGAACCGGACGAAGCAAGATTACAGTGCGCCGCTTTCTTTTTGCAGGGGAGCACGTCGCGGGCGGTGTCCACTGGTGGACAGTCGCATGTGGTTTGTGGACACAACCTGGTTGGGAACGCATCGTGGGCGATGAAAAAGCACTGAAATCTCCAGCGATTTTACGGTAGAGGCTTTGGCAGCAGCCGTGCAATCTGTATGTCCGCATGGATATTGCTCGTCCCGACCTGAAGAAGAAGAAGCGTACGCGCGCCATCCTGTTCGGCGGCCTTGCAGTGATCGCGGTCGCAGTGATCACTGTTTTTCTGACGCGGCTGAAGCCCGCCGTGCCCACGGTAGATGGCCCGCTGTTTACCGACGTGGTCAAGCGCGGGCCGCTGCTGCGGCAGGTGCGCGGTCCCGGCACGCTGGTGCCGCGTGAGGACCGCATCCGCCTGATTCCAGCGCAGACCGAGGCAACGGTGATCCGCATTCGCGTTCTGCCTGGTGCGATCGTGCACCCGGACACCGTGATCATGGATCTGGTCGACCCGGCGACGCAACAGCAGATGATGGACGCGCAACTGGCCCTGCAGGCGGCGCAAGCCGATCTGCAGAACACCCGCGCCAAGCTGCAGAGTGACCTAATGACGCAGCGTGCGGGTGCCGCCACCGTAAGCTCCGACCAGAAGCAGGCGCAACTGCAGGCGCAGACAGACAAGAGCCTGCTCGACCTGGGGGTGATCAGCGGCTTGAAATACAACGAGTCGCGCGGCAAGGCCGATGAGCTTGGTATCCGCAACGACATCGAGCGCAAGCGGCTGGAACTGAACCAGCAGGCCATCAGCACACAGGTGGCGGTGCAGCAGGCCAAGGTGCAACAGGCGCAGGCGCTGTTGGGATTGAAGCAGAAGCAGCAGGACGCGTTGAGCGTGCGCGCGGGTATCGAGGGAGTTCTCGTCGACCTGCCGCACCAGGTGGGCGAGCACGTTGCCATCGGCACCACGCTTGCCAAGGTGGTGCAGCCCGATCAATTGAAGGCGTCGTTGAAGATCGCCGAAACGCAGGCCCGCGACATTACCATCGGCCAGCCCGCCTCGGTGGATACCCACAACGGGGTGATCCAGGGGCATGTTTCTCGTGTCGATCCGGCAGTGCAGAACGGAACTGTCACGGTTGACGTATCTCTCGATGGGGCGCTGCCGCAAGGCGCACGGCCTGACCTGAGTGTGGACGGAACCATCGACTTGGACCACCTGACAGATGTGCTCTATGTGGGCCGACCGGCAAACGGCAATGAGAACAGTACCCTCAGCCTCTTCAAGCTGGAGCAGGGTGGCAAGACGGCGGTGCGCGTACCGGTGCAGGTGGGCCGCGCGTCGGTCAACAGCATTCAGGTAATCAGCGGATTGCAGCAGGGCGACACGGTCATCCTGTCGGACATGAGCAAGTGGGACAGCACCGACCGTGTACGGGTCGAGTAAGAGCAGCGAGCCAGCAGGTTCGTAAGTCAGCAAGGGAGAAAGATGGCGGTCATGGGCGAAAAGTTGATCCACATTGAGGGACTTACCAAGGTCTTCTACACGGACGAGATCGAGACACATGCACTTTCCGGCGTGCACCTCTCCATCGAACGCGGCGAATACGTTGCCATGAGTGGTCCTTCGGGCTGCGGCAAGTCCACGTTGCTTTCCATTCTCGGCCTGTTGGATACGCCCAGCAGCGGCGAGTACACGCTGAACGGTAAAGCGGTGGCGAACCTGAACTTTGCCGACCGCTCGCGCATCCGCAACCAGGAGATCGGTTTCATCTTCCAGAGCTTCAATCTGATCGGCGACCTGAGCGTGTATGAAAACGTCGAACTGCCGCTCACCTATCGCAGCGGCATGACCTCCGCGGAACGCAAGCAGCGCGTCGTGCAGGCGCTGGAGCGGGTAAACATGGCGCACCGGCTGCGACACTATCCCGCGCAACTCTCGGGTGGTCAGCAGCAGCGCGTGGCCGTGGCGCGCGCGCTGGCGGGTTCGCCCAGCATCCTGCTGGCAGACGAGCCGACCGGCAACCTGGATTCAAAAAACGGCGAAGCAGTGATGCGCCTGCTGGCGGAACTGCACGCGGAAGGCGCGACGATCTGCATGGTGACGCACGATCCGCGTTTTGCGGCGCACGCGGACCGGCAGGTGCACCTGTTCGACGGCAAGGTGGTGGCCGAGGGGGAACTGCAGAACCTCCTCGCCGCCGCGGAAGAGGAATACCGCACCGGCTACAGCGCAGGAGCGGCCCGATAAACCGGATGCCCCATCCTTTGGAGCTCTTTGCGAAAGGGTGTGGCAGAGGCACGGCTTCCCTGACGGTGTGCATTGCTTCTTTTGAAAGGACACGGCTTTGGCCGTGCCAAAAGCAAGTGATCTATTTCTGTTTTCTTCTGTTCGCCAAAGGCGAACAGAAGAAACAAGGTTGATTCAAGCAACACGTTACGCACGGCGAAAGCCGTGCCCTTCAAGAACGCAAGGAGTCCCTCATGGCAGCGCCGATCCATACACTCTCGCAGGACATCCGCTATGCGCTACGGCAGTTGAAGCGTTCGCCTGGTTTCGCCATCACGGCGATTGTGACCATCGCTCTCGGCATCGGAGCGAACACGGCCATCTTCACCCTGGCCCATGCGGTACTGCTGCGCCAACTGCCGGTGACAAATGCGAAAAGTCTGTACCGCGTGGGCAGCAAAAATGACTGCTGCATGTATGGCGGCATGGCCGATGACGGCGACTACTCGATTCTTTCTACCGAGCAGTACAAGACGCTTCACGATGCAACCACCGGCGACTTCGAGCAGCTTGCGGCGATGTTGGCGGGCGGCGGTAACGGAACGTCGCTCGCCAAGCGCGCCGGCACCAATGATGCCGCAAAGATGATGCGCGGAACCTATGTGTCCGGCAACTACTTTCAACTCTTTCAGCTGTCGCCGGCCCAAGGACGGCTGTTTACAGCCCAGGATGATCACGAAGGAGCGCCGCCGATCGCGGTAATGAGCTACGCGGCGTGGAGGAGCCACTTTGCCTCGGATCCGGGTGTTGTCGGCTCCACGTTTCTGCTGGACAACAAACCGGTCACGGTTGTAGGTGTGCTGCCGCCTTCGTTTTACGGCGATCGCGTCCGTGAAAATCCACCAGATTTTTACCAGCCGATCGCGAACGAGCCGCTGATGGCGAGTGTGTCCATCTCAAAGAGTCCGAACCTTCGGTGGTTGTACATTATGGGCCGCGTGAAATCCGGCGCGGCAATTCCCGTGTTGCAACAGAAGATCAACACGGCCCTGCGGAACTATGAGGCCACGCAAAAGAACTACCAGTCGGAAGAGGGGCGCAAAGAACTGCCGAAGGTGCATGCAACGCTGACGCGGGCGGCAACAGGCATCGAGCAACTGCAGAGCCGGGTGAGCAAGGGCCTGCATATCCTCTTGGGCATCTCCCTGCTGGTGCTGCTGATTGCATGTGCCAACATTGCAAACCTGCTGCTTGCGCGCGGCATGACGCGTCGTGCTGAGACTTCGGGCCGAATCGCACTCGGTGCGGCGCGCAGCCGCATCGTTGTGCAGACATTAACAGAGAGTGTTGTGTTGGCCCTGATCGGCGGAGCGGCAGGTGTGGCCCTCGCCTTTGTTGGAGCGCGCGCCATGCTGTCGCTCGCGTTTCCTGAAGCGACCAACCTGCCCATCTCCGCGGCACCGTCATCTTCGGTGTTGCTGTTTACCATCACCGTCTCGGTGCTTACCGGCGTGCTGTTCGGTGTAGGGCCTGCCATCGCGGCAACGAAAGCCCAGCCTGCGGACGCACTACGCGGCTTGAATCGCAGTTCTTCCGCAAGCGCAACGTTGCCTCAGCGCGGCCTGGTTGTGATGCAGGCCATGCTGTCAC
>CALMAP010000127.1:5481-10324 GCA_937859825.1 uncultured Terriglobus sp.
TAGTACTTATTACCGTGGCGGCGCTGCTGACGCGCAGCCTGAGCAACCTGCAGCATCAGAACTTCGGCCTTGAGACGGAGAATCGTGTCGTGATCCATCTTGACCCGGTTGCATCGGGCTACAAGGCAGATCAAATGGTGCTGCTGATGCAGAGGCTCAAAGAGCGCCTGCTTGCGATCCCGGGCACACGGGAAGTCGGTTTCGCCAACTACAGCCCCCTTGAAGGCAACAACTGGGGGGAGGGCGTCTTCGTCGAAGGCAAGCCTGACCCTGCGCTGCACGACGATATTTACGCATCATGGGTGCGGGTAAGCCCAGGCTTTTTCAACACCATTCAACAGCCTCTTCTGCGAGGCCGCGACTTCTCTATTGAGGACCGCACCACCACGCCGCAGGTGGCCGTGGTGAACCAGAAGTTCGTGAGCAAGTATTTCCCCAACACGGACCCGCTCGGCAAACGCTTCGGCACGGAAAAGCATAAGTTCGACTTCACGGTTGTCGGAGTGGTGGGCGATGCCAAGTACCAGAACATGGCCGAGGCCGCGCCTGCGATGTTCTTCCGCTCCATTACGCAGATCAGGCCCAACCCTGACCCGAAGGATATGGGTGAGACCTACTCCCTCGCGCCTCACGCCATCCTGTTGCACACCTCCGGCGCTCAGCAGGGCTACGAAGCGCAGGTGCGGCGCGCCATGCAGGAGGTAGATTCCAACCTGGCGATTCTTGATCTGCGCAGTATGGATTCGCAGGTGGCGGCGCAATTGACCGACGAGCGCATGGTGGCGCGGCTGACCGCAACATTCGGTGTCCTTGCATTGGTGTTGGCCTCGGTTGGCCTCTATGGCGTAACGGCGTATACGGTGGCACAGCGCGTACCGGAGATTGGCCTGCGCATGGCCCTCGGCTCAGACCGCGGAGGTGTGCTGCGCCTGGTGCTGCGTGGTGCACTCTCGCAAACGGGTGTCGGCCTGCTGCTAGGCATCCCGGCTGCGCTTGCGGCAGGGCACTACCTGCAGGCGCAGCTTTTCGGGATCAAGGGCTACGACCCGCTCACGCTCGGCAGTGCGGCCGTAACGCTTGCGCTGTGCGCATTGGTTGCCAGTGTTGTTCCGGCGCGGCGTGCCTCAGCCATTGAACCCATGCGTGCACTCCGCGCCGAGTAGAGAGGCAGACAGACCATGACGCAATTTCTGCAGAACCTTCGCTATGCAGCACGGCAGATGCGCCGCGCACCCGGCTTCGCGCTAATGACAGTGCTGACACTTGCGCTCGGCGTGGGAGCGACCACGGCGGTGTTTAGCGTGATGGACGCCATGCTTATTCGCCCGCTGCCTTTCGATCGGCCCGAGCGTATCCTTTCCACCGTTACGTTCTCATCTTCGGGCTACACGCAGCCTTTCTCCGCCCCTGACTTCCAGGACCTGCGCAACAGCTTGAAGTCGCTGGACGTCCTGGCGGGATATGAGACTGGGCCGGCGAACCTGGAACTGCCATCGGGTGCGGTGCTGCTGAGTGAAGTGTTGAGCAGCGACAACTACTTCCACGTTTTCGGCATGAAGCCGATGCTGGGACGCACCTTCGTCCATGGAGAAGATCAAGCCGGCCACAACGATGTGGCTGTGCTGAGCTACGAAGTGTGGCAGAACCGATTCGGCAAGGATGCATCCATTGTGGGCAAGGCTGTCAGCCTCGACGGACACCCTACAACCGTCATCGGTGTGATGCCCGCCGGTTTCCGCTTTCCGCTCCGGGGCAAGGAGGCGATCTACACGCCCTTCCACAACGAGCGCAAATCCTGGGCCACCCATCGCGGCGCTCATTGGATGCGCTCGGTCGCAAGGCTAAAACCGGGCGTTTCACTCAAAGAGGCGAACGCCGAATTTCAGGCGAAGATGGCTGACCTTAGCCGTGCCTACCCGGACACCAACGCGGGCCACACCGGCTCCTTTCGCCTGCTGAGTGACGCTGTAGTAGGCAACACGGCAGGTTCGCTGTGGGCGTTATGCGGCGCTGTCGGCGCTTTGCTGCTGATCGCCTGCGTCAACGTGGCCGGGCTGCTGCTGGCCCGCGCGGTAAAGCGCGAGCGCGAGGTGGCGCTGCGTTGCGCCGTTGGCGCAGACAGGCTGCGCCTGTGGAAGCAGATTGCGACAGAAGGTCTGGTGCTGGCGCTGATCAGCAGTGCGGCCGGTGTGGTGCTGGCATACGGCCTGCTCTCCGCCATGCGCAGATATCTGATCACCGCGCTTTCACGCGGAGCCGACGTTCACGTGAACGCGATGGTGCTGCTTGCCGCGGTGGCCTTCGCGGTCTTTACCAGCCTTGCCGCCTCGCTGCTTCCTGCGATGCGTCTGGCCAGGACCGATCCAAACGCCGTGCTGAAGTCCGGTGGCAGCGCGGCAGGTACACGCCGTGAACAGCAGCGGCTGCGCTCCGGGTTCATCGTGGCGCAGGTTACGATGTCGCTGGTGTTGCTGGTGGTCTCGGGGTTGCTGCTGCAGTCCATCTCGCGGGCCAGCCACACGGATCTCGGCTTCGATGCACCTCACATTCTCGCGTTGGAGCTCGACCTTTCCCCGGGGCGCTATGTAAACCGCGATCCTGTAGCTACTTTCTTCCGGCCCTTTCTTGAGCGTGTGGAGCACATGCCCGGTGTGCAGGGCGCGGGCATTGTCAGCAATGTGCCGGTGCAGGACTGGGGCAGCAACATGGACGTGCACATAAGTGGCCGGCCGCCCTATCCCAAGAACGTGGAAATGTTGGCGGAGACGCGCATCGTTTCAGAAGGCTACTTCCGCGCCATGGGAATCAAGCTGCTTGAGGGTCGCTTGCTCACGCCGTCGCTGGACCGTACCAGCATGAGCGAACATGCCAACGGCGTGGTGAATGAAGCTTTTCGCCGCAAGTTCCTGCCGAATGGCGGTAGCCCGGTTGGCGCGACCCTCGACGACGGCGCCAAGACCAGCCTGGTAGGCATGACGGGCAGCGTTCGCCAGGACCTTGGCCAACCGCCCATGGCTGAGTTGGACTGGCTGCTGGATTCCGTTCCCGTGAAAGAGCGCATCGACAACATGCGCGCCATGTCCCTGGTGGTGCGGAGCACGGGCGACCCGAAGCAACTGGTGCCGGGTATCCGCGCAGCCCTGCACGATGTTGACCCGAATGTGCCCATGCGCGAAGCCGAGACGATGACGGAGATCGTGGCCGACCAACTCGTGATGCAGCGCATGGAGGCGTGGCTCTTCGGCGTGTTCGCTTCGATTGCGGTGCTGCTTGCGATGGCCGGTATGTATGGCCTGATTAGCTATGAGGTGGAGGCAGGTACGCGCGACATCGGCGTGCGCATGGCACTTGGGTCGTCTCGCGCGAGGGTGCTGCGGAACGTGTTGTCGCGGGTCGCCTTGCTGGTGGGCACAGGGGCGCTGCTTGGCCTGCTGCTCACGATGGCAACGCGAAGGGTCTTCGCATCCGTGGTGCAGCTGCAGGCGGCCCGCGACGGCCTGCTGCTTGCGGCACTGGCGTGTGCGCTGTGCCTGCTGGGCGTGGTGGCAGCGGTCCTGCCGGCGCGTCGGGCCGCCAGTGTCGATCCCATGCGCGCGCTGCGCGCCGAGTAAGCGAACGGAAGCAGAAGGCGCTCAGGAGGACGCACCGATGGACACACTTCGCCAAGCCGCACGCAACCTGCGCCGCGACCCCGGCTTCGTGCTGATGGTGATCGCCATCCTTGGCCTGGGTGTGGCGCTGAACGCAGCCATCTTCACCGTGGTAGACACGGTGCTGCTGCGCCCACTGGGCTACCGCGACGCAGACCGCATCGTGACGCTCAAGACGCGCTTCGACACAGAGCATCGCTCCATCGAGCGGCTGGGTGGGGACGATTACAACGACATCGCCGAGCAGGTGAAGGGGCTGGAAGCCACCGCGTACTACCAGGGCGGTTCAGGCGGTGTGCAGGTGGCAGGGCGGTCGACTTATGTGCCTCTCGCCGGGGTCAGCCCGCAGTTCGGCCAGGTCATGGGTGTGGAGCCTGTGGCAGGCAGGTTGTTCGGTGCCGCGGACCGGAAGGGCACAGAAGCGCTGGTCGGCGCGAATTTCGCCCGCGAGCAGTTCGGCTCGGAAAAAGCGGCCGTGAACCAACCACTGCGCGATGAAGACGGCCTGCACACCATTGTGGGCGTTCTGCCCGATGGATTCTCATTTCCGGGGAAGAGCGTGGTGTGGATCGAGACGGACTCCCGGCCGGCCATTGCGAACCGCACCGCGTACAACCAGCGTGCCATCGCCAAGCGCACCGCGGGTGTGAGCGATGCGCAGTTGAATGCCGAGCTTGCCCTGCTGTCGCAAAGGCTGAAAATCGCTTACTCTGAGGACCGCTCCAAGTCGTTGGAAAGCGTTCCCCTGCAGGAAAGCGTGGTCGGCCGCATTCGTCCCACGCTGCGGCTGCTGATGGCGGCAGTCGCTGTGCTCTTGCTGATCGTGTGCGCCAATGTGACGCACCTGCAACTTGTGCGCTCCACCCGCAAGGCGCGGCTCACGGCGATCCAGACAGCGCTCGGCGCGTCGCGTGCTCGGCTGATGGGCCATGCGTTGGCCGAGGCCACTCTGCTGGGCCTTGGCGGATGCGCGGCGGCCGCGTTGCTGGCGTGGCCCGCGCTCCGGCTGCTTGTGCACCTGGCCCCGCCGGATGTACCCCGGCTGCAGGATGTTCACCTGAGTCTGGACGTGCTGCTCTTTTCGCTGCTGGTGAGTTTTGCCGTCATGGCAGCGACGGCGGTGTTGCCGGTATGGCGGTCGTGGCATGTCGATCCGGCATCGGCGTTGCGGCAGGACTCCTCGCGCGGTCTGG
>CALMAP010000127.1:10334-17944 GCA_937859825.1 uncultured Terriglobus sp.
GTCTGGAGAGCCGCAGCGTCCACCGGCTGCGCGGCAGCTTCATGGTGGCGCAGGTGGCGCTCACCCTTACGCTGTCTGTCTGCGCAACGCTTCTGGCGCGGCAACTCATCCGGCAGTCGCGACAGGACCTCGGCTTTGATCCGGAAAATCTGATTACGCTGGACAGCCATGGCATGGAACGGAGGACGTTCACCTTTGCCATGGGCGGCAGCGCAGCGGAGCAGGCCGCGCGGGAACAGCAGAACCAGGCGGCAGGAGCGGAGCGTCTGCTGCACCTGCAGTCCACCCTGGAAGCGCTGAGTGCCGTGCCGGGTGTCGACTCGGCTGAGGCAATCCTGGGAGCGCCCATGGGCTTTGGCGGCTCCAACGTCGGCTATGCGATCAAGGGTCGCAGCGTCTTTCAGAGTGGAGCGAACCTGCCGGATGCGGAGTTGCGGCCGGTGACGCCGGGAGCACTCGCGACGCTGCACATTCCATTGCTGGCAGGCCGGGCGATCTCGCCGGAGGACCGTGCCACCACCCCTCCTGTGCTGCTGATCAACCAGGCGCTGGCACAACAGCAATTCCCGGGACAGGACCCGGTCGGCAAGCAGATCATGTGCGGTTACGACAACGTGACCTCGTGGTGGACGATCGTCGGTGTTACCGGCAACAGCATCGACGAGCCCGGCGCCGTGCCGTCGCCCACGTTCTACGTTCCCGTGGCGCAGCACCCGTGGGGCGCGGCGGACATGCAGCTGCTGGTGCGAACCCGCAGCGCCGCTATCACTCCCGACGCCCTGACGCAGCACCTGCGGCAGACCAGCCCTGACGTTGCGATCAAGGCCTCCACAATGACGGGAAACATTCAACAGCAGCAGCGCACCTCCGTATTCCGCAGTGTTCTCTTCGCAGGCTTTGCCGCGGTCAGTATCCTGCTCTCCGCCGCAGGCATGTATGGCGTCATGGCGTATACCGTGGCGCAGCGCAGCTTCGAGTTCGGGCTGCGGTTCGCGCTCGGAGCGCAGAAGGGACAGGTCTTCGGCGCAGTGTTGCGACGCGCTCTCCTGCTTACTTCGACGGGACTTGTTTTAGGGATTGCGCTCTCGCTCTCTGTCACGCGTGTGTTCAGCAGCGTCGTCGGCAAGCTGCCGGGGTTCGACCCTGCGGCCTATGCCGCGGCGCTTGGCGCGGTGCTCGCGCTCACCATGCTGGCCACCCTGGTCCCCGCGAACCGCGCGGCCAGGGTCAACCCCAACGAAGTTCTTCGCGGCGACGCCTAGGAGAGCACCATGACGATACTTTGGCAGAACCTTCGCTACGCCTTGCGGCAGCTCCGCCGTTCGCCCGGCTTCGCCATCACGGCGGTGCTTACGCTGGCGCTTGGCGTGGGGGCGAACACGGCAATCTTCTCGCTGCTGGACCAGGCGCTGCTGCGCTCTCTGCCCGTGCGCGACCCGGGGCAGCTCGTGATCCTGCAGGGCACCGGGAAGGCCTGGAACGGCCGCAGCAGCACGCATGGCGGCGACGTGGAGACCTACTTCTCCTATCCGATGTACCGCGACCTGCGGGACAAGGCAAAAAGCTTCGATGGACTGATCGCCACTACCCCGGAGAACCTCGCCCTGCAGCGACGTGGCGAGCCGGAAGCCGTGGATGGGGAGATGGTCAGCGGCAACTACTTCCACGTGCTCGGGCTGACACCTGCGGCAGGCAGGCTATTCACCGAAAGCGACGACAGCATCTCCGGGAATCACCAGGTGGCCGTGATGAGCTACGACTACTGGCGCAACAGCATGGGTGCCGATTCCAGGGTGATTGGCGAGACGGTGCGGTTGAATGCGCAGCCCGTCACGGTCATTGGCGTTGCACCGGCAAACTTCCAAAGCGCGGTGTGGGGGCAAACACCTGCCGTATTTGTGCCCATGGCGATGCAGGCGCAATTGGACACCCGCCAGGTGGATCGCAGCAACATTCACGCGGACCGCTGGCTGAATATCATCGGCCGGCTGCATGATGGCCTGACGCCGGAGACCGCGCAGGCACAGCTTGCTCCTCTGTGGCACGCCTTGCGCGCGGACGAGCTTGCCGCAATGGGCAAGCGTTCGCCACGCTTTACGCAGTCGTTTCTGAATGCCAGCCAGTTGAAACTGCAGCCGGGTGCGCGCGGCCTGTCGTACCGCAGGGAAGGTCTGCAAAAGCCGCTGCTCGTGGTGATGGGCATGGCGGCACTGGTGCTGTTGATTGCCGCGGTCAACGTGGCGAGCCTGCTGCTGGTGCGGGCTTCAGCTCGGGTGCGTGAGTTCTCTCTGCGGTATGCGCTGGGCGCGACTGCGCAGCGTGTCTTCTCACAGGTGTTGCTGGAAGGCCTGATCATCGGCCTGCTGGGTGCGATCGTCGGGGTCGCGATGGCTCCGCTTGCGACGCACACGCTGGCGCACCGCATGGTGGATGACGGCGACACGACATTCTTCCAGGCCGGAGTGGATACGCGGTTGTTGTTCTTCAGCTTCGCCGTTGCGGTGTTGGTAAGTATGTTGTTCAGCGCTGCGCCTGCGCTGCGGCTGATGCGCCCCGATCTTGTTTCGTCTTTGAAAGAGCAGGCAGGCACGGGCGGTTCAGGCCGTCTTGGTTTTCGCCGCGTCGTCGTTGGGCTGCAGATCGGCCTGAGCGTGCTGCTGCTGGTGGGCGCGGGCCTGTTCGTGCGCACACTGCAAAACCTGCGCACGCAGAACGTAGGTTTCAACACAACGCATCTGCTCACCTTCACGATCGAGCCGCAACAGGCAGGAGTTCCGCGCGAGCGTATTCCGGCGCTCTATCAGCAGGTGCTTGACAGGCTGGCGGTGCTGCCCGGCGTGACCGCGGTGGGCGCGACGACCAGTCCCGAACTTGCGGGGTCCGACAGCGGCAGCAACGTCACGGTAGAGGGTTACACGCCGCCCACGGACGAGGACCTGGACATCTCGGTCGCCTCGGTTTCGCCGGGGTACTTCGACACGTTGAAGATGCCGATCGTGGCTGGGCGTGCTTTCAGCGACACCGACGACCTGGAACATCCGCTGGTGGCTGTGGTGAACCAGAGCTTCGCGCGACACTACTTCGGCAGCGATGCCGCAGCCATAGGCAGACGCATGGCACGCGGCGGAGGAAACAAGCTGCAGTGGATGCAGATTGTGGGCGTTTCCCGCGACGCGAAGCACAGCGATCTGAGGCAGCCCGCGAAGATGACCAACCTTACCCCGCTGCGGCAGAACAAGGAAGCGTTCTACATTGCGCTCTACCTGCGCACCGCGAATGCACCCATGCAGGATGCGAACAGCGTACGCGCCACGGTGCGCAGCATCGACCAGGGCCTCGCGGCGGAAGGCCTGAAGACGATGGAGGGTCAGATCGAGCAGACGCTTAGCAACGACCGCTTGATCGAACTGCTCGCCATTTCCTTCGGCGTTCTCGCGGCAATACTTGCGGGTGTCGGTCTCTATGGTGTCCTGGCTTATTCCACCGCGCAACGTACGCGCGAGATCGGCATCCGCATGGCATTGGGCTCTTCGCGCGAGCGCATCTCCGGCATTGTGCTGATGGATGTGCTGCGGCTTGCCGGCGTCGGCCTGCTGGTTGCGGTGCCTTGCGCGTTGCTGCTTGCACGCACGCTGCGCAGCCAGCTTTACGGCGTCTCTCCGGCCGACCCAGTCACGGTGATCTGCGTGGTTGGGCTCATCAGCATCATTGCGCTGATTGCGGCACTGATCCCTGCGCGGCGTGCAGCCAGCGTAGACCCTAACGTCGCGCTAAGAACGGAATAGAACGGAGTCGTCGATGATTTCACTGCGCAATCTGGAGCGCTCCTACAAGACCGGGCACACGGAAAACTACGTGCTGCGGCGTGTGTCGCTCGATATCGCCGAGGGCGAATTCGTCACGGTCATGGGGCCGAGCGGCGCGGGCAAGTCCTCGCTGTTGAACACGCTGGCGATGCTGGACGATGGCTGGCGCGGCGAGTTTTTCTTCGAGGATGCCGCCGTGCACACGATGAACCGCAAGCAGCGTGCCGAATTAGCGAAGCGGCGCATTGGCATGGTCTTCCAGAGCTATCACCTGCTGGACGACCTTACCGTAGCGGAGAACATCGACCTGCCCCTTTCCTATAAAGACATCTCGCGTAGCGAGCGGCAGGCGATGGTAGCGGACACGCTGGATCGCTTCCAGATTGTGGCAAAAAAGGACCTGTACCCATCGCAGCTTTCCGGCGGCCAGCAACAGCTCGTGGGCATCGCGCGCGCGGTGATCCACAAGCCGTCGTTGCTGCTTGCCGATGAGCCGACCGGCAACCTGCACTCCGCCCAGTCCGCGGAGATCATGGGCATGTTTCGCGACCTGAACCGGCAGGGAACTACGGTCGTGCAGGTGACGCACTCCGAAGCCAACGCTGCGTATGGGTCGCGTGTCATCGAACTGCGGGACGGTTGGGTGACGCGGGACGCCATCCAGCCGGAAGGCGCGAACACCAGCATGGGGAGCATGGCAGCACGATGAAACAACGAGACACAGGAACGAGTACGCATCCTCACCGATCTGTCATTTCTCCACTGCAGCCGCAAAGAGCGCGGCTTCCGGTTGAAATGAACGTCCTGCAAGGAAGTCCGGCAAAGAGCGGAACGGCACTCGCTCTCATTGCGATGATGCTGTCCCCGATCGCTGCTTTGTCCGCGCAAGCTGTCGCGCCACAAGCCGCAGCACCGCAGCCAAATGCACCACAGGCAAACGCTTCGCAACCAAATCCGGCATTTATCCAACCTGCCGCCACACAACCTGCGGTGCGCCTTGATATTCCCCACTCACACAATCCTCTGAACACGTACCGCCCGACGGCAGTGGCCCCGGCCAACCTTGGCAATTCCGCGCGGCTGGATGCGCTGGTGCATAACGGCGTGCTGGAACTGTCACTTAAGGATGCGATCGAGCTCGCGCTTGAGAACAATCTTGACCTTGCGATCGCGCGCTACAACATCCCCATTGCCGAGGCGGATATCGAGCGCACCAAGGCCGGAGGCAGCACGCGCGGCGTAAATACAGGCGTGGTGCAGAATACGCCGGGCGGTGGCGGCGCTGGCAGCTTCAGCACCGGCACGGGTGGCGGCGCGGGCGGCACCAGCGGTGGCGCGGGTGGCGCGGGTACGGGAGCTTCGGGTCTCGTGCAGTCCACGCTTGGCAGCGGCACGGTGGTGAATTCGTACGATCCCATCATCACAGGTGATATCGGTCTGCAGCACTCCCCCGAACCGCTCTCAAACCTGTCGATCTATGGCGTACCCACGCTGCGCAACAACGGCATCAACGGTGATATCGGCTACGCCCAGGCCTTTAGCACCGGCACGAGTCTCGCCTTTACCTACTCGGGCAACCGCAACACCCCGAACAGCCCATTTTCCTTCCTGAACCCCAGCCTCAACTCGCAGTACCAGTTCCAGGTGCGGCAGCCGCTGCTTGCCGGCTTCGGCTTCGGGCCAAACCTGCGCTATCTGCGCATTGCGCGGAACAACAAGAAGATCTCCGACGAGGCGTTTGAGCTGCAGGTGGCGTCCACGGTCACACAGATTGCAAACCTCTACTGGGATCTTGTTGCCGCGTATGAAGACACGCAGGTAAAAACGCGCTCGCTGCAGTTCGCTACGGACACGCTGGAAAGCGGCCGCAAACAGCTTGCGCTTCAGGCGATTCCCGCGCTGGACGTGACCAAGGACGAGGGGGCAGTGGCGCGTGCTGAGGGCGACCTGTCCATTGCAAAATCGGTGCTGCAGTTCCAGCAACTGCTGATCAAAAATGCCCTCACGAAGAACCTGGATGACCAGACTCTGGAGGCCATGCCGGTGCGGCCCACCGACCTGAGCACGGTTGCAGGAAAAAGCGCCGAGGAAACCGAAGTGCCGACCGAAAACATCATTGCCGATGCGCTGGGCCGCAGGCTGGAGTTGAAGATCAGCACGCCCAACCTGAAGAACCGCGACATCAGCCGTGACGCGGTCAACAACGCGCTTCTGCCTTCAGTCAACCTTGTAGGCACGTACGGCGGCATCGGTCTGGCCGGTGTGCCGAACCCTGCGGCGGGTGTGACCTCCAGCGTGCCGATAGGGTATGGCGGCTCGTTTCAGAATGCGTTCAACAACTCCGCGCCGAATTATTTTGTAGGGTTGAACGTGACCGTGCCGATCCGCAACCGGCAGGCAAAGAGCGATCAGTACCGCTCCGAGCTGGAGACGCGCCAGGCGGAGATCCTCCTGCAGCAGCAGCGCAAGCAGATCCGCATCGAGGTGCGCAATGCACAGTATGCCCTGCAGCAGGCGCAGGCGCGCGTGCTTGCGGCGACCAAGGCGCGTGACCTTGCGGCGAAGACTTTTGACATTACCGGCAAGGAGCAACAGCTTGGCGCGGGCTCCGCGATGGAGACGCTTGCCTCGCGCCAGGTGCTGGCCACTGCGGAGTCGGCCCTGGTGGCTGCACGCACGGCATACCAGAAGGCGCGGGTGGAACTGCACCGCGCGATCGGGACTACGCTGGTGGAGAATGGTGTTTCGATCGAGGCGGCGCGTACGGGTGTGGAGAGTGCGACAGCGATGCCACAGGGCGGAGGCGCGTCGACAAGGTAATCAGATTTGTTTACCATTGGCACGTGACAGTCAGCGAGTTCAAGCGGTGGCTGACCAGACAAGGAGCGACTTTCGAACCCGGCAAACGGCACCAGAAGGTCTATTTGAACGGGAAACAAACAGTTCTGTCGAGCCACCCCTCTGAGGAACTCAAGAAGGGTACGGTTGAAGGCATCAAGAAACAGTTGGGCCTGAAGTAAGCGAGAGGTTTGTCGCTGCCCACGCGGGCAGCGTGGATTGATATTTTCTGCAATTAGCTGCTGCTTTGTATGACGGAGCCCTTATGCGCTATTCCGTGACACTTACGCCCGCTGAGGAAGGCGGCTTTGTCGTGACCTTTCCTGACATTCCTGAAGCGATCACTCAAGGAGAAGATCGTAGCCATGCTCTTGAAATGGCACTCGACGCTCTCATTACCTCGTTAGATTTTTACTTCGAGGATCGGCGAGAGATACCTCCGCCGTCGAAAATTAAACGCCGTGGCGAATCGGTAGAACTGCCCCTGAGTGTTGTCGCCAAAGTAATGCTTCTGAACGAGATGGTGGCGACGCAGACCCGGCCGATCGACCTTGCCGAACGTCTCGGCCTTTCCAAGCAGGAGGTCAATCGCCTGCTCAATCTTCGACACACAACCAAAATCGACGCTGTGGCCAAGGCGTTCAAGGCCATGGGCAAGAGCCTCGAATTGCAGGCGGCGTAACGATGGAAGATGGATTGTCACCGTCTGCTCGCCGATGCCGCCTGCTGGTCGCCGACGACCAGCCCTTCATCCTCGAGGCGCTCTCGCTCCTGCTGCGTCCCGAGGGCTACGAGGTAGAGACGGCACGGTCGCCCACCATGGTTTTGGAGTGCCTCGACCAAGGCGAGTACGATGCCCTCCTGATCGACCTGAACTATACCCGCGACACGACCAGCGGTACCGAGGGTTTGCAGTTGCTGGACACTGTTCGCCAGCGATTCTCGCTTCTGCCTGTGATCGTGATG
>CALMAP010000127.1:17954-20487 GCA_937859825.1 uncultured Terriglobus sp.
CCGCGTGGGCAAGCGTAGACCTTGCGGTAGCCGCCATGCACCGCGGCGCCACGGACTTTGTTCAGAAGCCATGGGAGAACGCGCGTCTGCTGAGTGTGGTGCGCACGCAGGTGGAACTCTACGGCGCACATCGCCGCACCGAGATGCTGGAAGCGGAAAACCGCATCCTGCGCGCGGACAGCCGCGCGGAAGGCGCGCCGGACTTCATCGCCAGTGCTCCGGCCATGCAGCCGGTGCTGGAATTGATGGCGCGCATCGGCCCTTCGGACGCGAACGTGCTGGTAACCGGCGAACACGGCACGGGAAAGGAAGTGGTGGCGCAAACCCTGCATCGCCTCTCAGGGCGCGCGCATCGCACGCTGGTCGCCGTGAACACGGGCGCGCTACCTGAGGGTACCTTCGAAAGCGAACTCTTCGGTCACGTGAAAGGCGCCTTTACCGATGCACGCGCCGACCGCATCGGCCGCTTTGAACTGGCGAACAGCGGTACGCTGTTCCTGGACGAGATTGCGAACATTCCGCCGCGTCAGCAAGCCAAGCTGCTGCGTGTGCTGGAGACTGGCGAGATGGAGCGCGTGGGCTCCAGCGCGACGCGCAAGGTAGACGTACGTATGATCTCTGCCACAAACGCAAATCTGCGGGAGGAAGCAGCTGCCGGTCGCTTTCGCGAAGATCTTTTCTTCCGCTTGAATACGGTGGAAATTCACCTTCCTGCCTTGCGCGAGCGCAGGGAAGACATACCCGCGCTGGCCGCGTACTTCCTGGGCCGTTACGCCGCCCGTTACCGGCGCCAGATGGAAGGTTTTGAAAGCGGAGCCCTGCAGCAGATGCTCAGCTATTCCTGGCCCGGCAATGTACGCGAACTGGATCACACCATGGAACGGGCCGTGCTGATGGCGCGCGGCAACCGTATCGCGGCGGTCGATCTGGGCTTGCATCCACAGCGCACCGCGTCCCAGAGTCTGGATGACCTGAGCCTGGAGCAGGTAGAGGCCGTGCTGGTGCGCAAGGCCTTGGCGCGCGCGAACGGCAACGTGAGCCACGCGGCGGAGGCGCTTGGGTTGAGCCGCGGTGCGCTGTACCGGCGCATGGAGAAGCACGGGCTATAGGTTGTCGTGTTTGTTATCTTGCAGCGAAAATTTGTCATCCCGTAGCGAAGCGAAGGCCCTCAAGGAACCATGCAGGTTTCTCCCCTCCAGCCTTAAAGAGCGTAGCTTCCGGTCGAAATGACAGTCCGGTAGGCACTGGAAGAAACTGAAAAGAACACACCAGATGCCGCCACAGAACAAGCCGCCAGACGGATCACAACGCGACCACTTCATGGCGCGGCAACGTATGCCGCTGGGCCGCTCGCGACGCAGGCTCAGCTTTGAGCGGCGTGTTCGGCTGTGGCTTGCGTTGGGTGCGGCACCGTTCCTGCTGGTGCTGTGGCGAGTCTGTGTGCTGGAAGGCCTCTCGCGCTGGGAACCCTTGGGAATACTCGCCGCCGCTTCGATTGCGTGGGCAATCGTTGCTGCGTTTTTCTTTGACACTTTGATCCGTCCCCTGCAGACGCTCTCCAACATCGTCGCCTCGCTGCGGGAAGAGGACTATACCTTTCGCGCGCGGGGTGCGCGGCGTGGCGATGCATTGGGAGATCTGGCGCTTGAGATCAATGCGCTCGCCAGTGCGATGCAGCAGCAGCGCGGAAGCGCACAAGACGCGTTGGCCCTGGCAAACCGCGTGATGACCTCGATGCAGTCGCCAGTGCTGGCATTCAACGAACAGAGGCAGTTGCGTCTGCTGAACGCCGCAGCAGAGCGCATGATTGATCTGCCGCAACGGGATGCGCTTGGGCTCGACGCAGACATGCTCGGCCTGCGAGGTCTGCTGGAATGCCGGGATGAGGGCTCGTATACCTCGCCCGAAGACGCAGAGGCAGACGACTCCGCGCCAGCATCTGCCAAGGTCCGCTGGTCGGTGCGCCGGGCGGGTTTTCGCCTGCACGGCGTGCCGCACACGCTGTTCGTCCTGACTGACGTGGGTGCCGCGTTGCAGGAGGAGGAGCGCATCGCATGGCAGCGGCTCATCCGTGTGCTGGGGCATGAGATCAACAACTCGCTCACTCCCATTAAGTCCATCGCGTCCATGCTGCGGTCGCGGCCGCTGCACCTTGCGCGTGAGTTCCACACCTCGCAGGATTTGGACGATCTGCGCCGCGGCCTGATGGTGATCGAGGACCGCGCGGACTCGCTGAACCGTTTTCTGCAGGCCTACCAGCAGCTTTCGCGCCTGCCGCAGCCGGTCATGCGCCGCATTTCGCTGCAGGCGCTGGTGGAGCGCACTGTGCCGCTGGAACAGCGGCTACGCATCACGGTCGAGCGCTCAGGCGAGGTAGAGCTGTCGGCTGATCCAGACCAGTTGCAGCAGCTACTCATCAACCTGTTCAAAAATGCCGCAGAGTCCGCACTCGATCCGGAGTTACGCAATGCGTCGCCAGAGGTCCATGTGCGCTGGTCGGTTGAAGGCACTCAGGTAGTGCTCCAGGTCATGG
>CALMAP010000128.1:0-5523 GCA_937859825.1 uncultured Terriglobus sp.
GTGTCTCCCAGATCCACTCGGCGGCGGTCGTTCGCCTACGTGTTGCCCTGGCTGACCTGCGTGGACGCAACGCGCCCCTAATCGAAGCCAAAGGCAAGAAGGCACGTTCGCGTTGAAGCCTCTGCGAGGGCAGGCGCTCCCACCCTCTAACCGAAGCCGAATGAGATGGAAGGAAAACCGTGACGCCAGCAACCGATTCGATGGGACAGCCCGCAAAGAGGTATCTCTCCGGCGAGATGCCGTGGCTGGATGTGGAACTGGAAGTGCGTCTCCACTTCGGCGGCCGTGAACTGCTCTTGTCTGACGCGCTGGCGATCGCGCCTGGAACCACCATCGAACTGGACCGGCACGTGACTGAACCTGTCGATCTGCTGGTAGGAGACCGGGTGGTGGCGCGAGGCGAGGTGGTCGTGCTGGGCGGAAACTTCGCTCTGCAGATTTCCGAGGTCGTATCTCCCCCAACCCGCTCCGAGAGTGTGCCATGCCTGTCCTGAATACAACGTTTGCGCCGAAGGGCGTTGATCAAAGCCTCTTGCTTCCTGTTGCGCTTCGCCGCACAGCGATCAAACCCGTTGCGGGGCAGTGTTCCTGCGGAGAACGGCGCCCTCTTTCGGTCGTGCTGGGTGTGCGCAGCAAACTTAGGCCGCAGTTTGAAGGCCGCTGGCATTGCCGCCGTGGATGCCTGCACGATACGGTCAAGACCGCCGTTACCCGTGAGTTCCGTGGTGGTGTCGCAGGGGAATCACGCATGCGGCATCGTGTGCCGCTCGGCCTCATCCTGCAGACGCGCGGAGTGATTACCCAGCGCGAGTTGAAGGACGCACTCGTCATGCAGGAACGCACCGGCGAGCGTCTGGGAGACGTGCTGGTCCGTCACTTTCGCGTGCAGGAAGGCAAGATCGCCGCCGCGCTCGCTGCCCAGTGGAACGCGCCGCTGTGGCACATGGAAAAGATGCCGGATCACCGTCTTCTGCGCATTGCACCTTTGCAGATTCTGCAGTCCGCGGGCATGGTACCCGTGCGCATTGATTCGAACTGCATTCACCTTGCCTCGACGCAGGGAATCGATTCGACGCTGGCTTTCGCGCTTGAGCGCATGCACCGAACGGATGTGGAGTGCGGGATCGCCTCGAACTCTGTAGTAGAAAAGCTCTGGCTTTCAGCAGAGGCAGAAAACGCGCGTTCTGTTGAGGAAGTCCTCTGCCAGGATATGGCCGAGATCAGCCGTCGGCTCGCGCGCACCATCGAGCAGTTGCAGCCAATCGAGTCTCGCGCTGTCCGCGTGGGCCGCCGCATGTGGCTGCGCGCCTGGCTGGAACCGGCCGCGCTGAACCGTGGCCCGCTGCACCAGGAAGATGTGGTCGATTACCTGTTCACCTTGCCCGCCTCTCGCCCATCCTTTGCGAGCGCAGGTGTCGCCGCAGCTTAGCCCACTCTAAGTTTCGTCTGGCCTGAAGTGGTGCAACACGTGCAACTACCAGGGCATGGACAGCGGACTGTACGCGGCATATACGGGAGTTCTGGCGAGGACCCAGGCACTCGACACGGCCGCCAACAACCTGGCAAACGCCAATACTAATGGGTTTCGGGCCCAGCGTGACTACTTCCGTGGCGTGCTCGCATCCTTCTCACCGGAGACGGTCGAGAAGGGCAGCATGAATGAGGCGGTCAACCGCTTCGGCATTCTTGGGGGCACTTCACTTGATCTTTCGCAGGGCACCCTGCAGCCAACGGGCAATCCGCTCGACCTCGCGCTGCAGGGCAACGGCTTCTTTCAGGGCTCCACCTCGCATGGTGTCCGCCTCACGCGCGACGGCTCCTTCCAACGCGGCACGGACGGCACGCTGACCACCTTGCAGGGTGAACCGGTACTCAGCGCAAGCGGTGCTGCGATTACTGTTCCAACCGGCAACATCAGCGTGAGTGCGGACGGCACGGTCTCTGTGAGCACCGATGCAGGCAGCGCAATTGCGGGCAAGGTCGGCATCATGAGCTATGCCAGCTCCGACCTGCAGGCTGAGGGAACAAACCGCTTCATGGCGGTAGAAGGCGCAAAGCAAATCGCTTCCACAGCAACGGTCCAGCAGGGTTCACTGGAAGGTGCCAATCAGGACGCCGTGCACGGCACGATGCAGTTGATGATGCTGCAGCGGCAGGCCGAAATGATGCAGAAAGCTCTTTCTGTTTTTTCGAACGATTTAGACAAGACCGCTTCCGAAGAACTCGGGCGCGTGTAACGAGGCAGGCAGATGATTCGAGCGATGTATACGGCCGCGAGCGGCATGAGCGCGCAGCAGGCCAATCTGGACACAGTGGCCAACAACCTGGCCAACTCAGCGACTGCGGGCTTTCGCCGCAGGCACCTGCAGTTTGAAGACATGATGTACCAGAACCTGGTCACGCCCGGCTCCGCACAGAGCACCTCAACCACCGCGGCAGGTCTGCAGATCGGTCTGGGTACACGCGCCGTCGCCACGGAAATTGTGAACACGCAGGGTGATTTCAACCAGACCGGCAACCAGCTCGACCTTGCCATTCAGGGTTCCGGCTTTTTTCAGGTCACCAGGCCTGACGGCACCACGGCGTACACCCGGTCCGGCAATTTCCACCTGAACAATCAGGGCCAGATGCAGACAGCCAACGGCGAAACGCTCACGCCGGCGATCACCATCCCCAGCAACGCCACGGCGGTCACCATCTCGCAATACGGCATCGTGAGCGCGACCCTGCCCGGCCAGTCTGCTCCGTCGCAGCTTGGACAAATCCAGATGGCCACCTTTCCCAATCCCGGCGGCCTCGCCTCCCTTGGCGGCAATCTCTTCCAGCAGAGCAACGGCTCTGGAAACGCCATCACCGACGCTCCTGGTGGTGCGTCAGGCATGGGCACCCTGCAGCAGGGCGCGCTGGAGGGATCGAACGTGGATGTGGTGGAAGAGTTCGTGCAAATGGTGCTCGCACAGCGCGCCTATGAGAGCAATTCCAAAGTCATTCACGTTGCCGACGACATGTACTCCCAGGCGAACAACATGGTGCGCTCGTAATGAAAGCGAATCGCTCGTCTCTCTGTTCCATGCTCGCGGCTGCGGCTTTTTGCGCTCTTCCGTCCGCGCTACACGCCTTCGACTCAGGATCGCGTTCGCCTGTCGCCGCGCCATGTTCCGCTTCGATTGAAGCTGCGGCACAGGCCGCGGTGGGTATGCAGGGAGCAGCCTCGACACAATCCGGCTATCGCGCGCAGGACGTGGTGATCGACCCTGTGCTTCGCAAAATCTGGGTACGCGTTGCCGACTGCAACGATTCGCGACGCCCTCTCACGCTAGTGCCGATTGCAGCCCCGCTTGCAACCGGATCCGGTGCTCCCAGCCAGAGTGTCGCTCCGACTGCGATTGTTGCTCCAGTGAAGCCGGTGATTCGCCGTGGGGATGCCGTCGATGTGATCGTGCAGTCCGCGTCGATGCACATGGCGCTGCACGGCAAGGCAGTAGGGGAAGCCGCTGCCAACGCCGAAGTGGAAGTGCTTTTGGACGGTGATACCAGAAGTGACGACAAGCCCAAACACATTCGCGGCATCGCCACTGCCGAACATCGCGTCGAGGTGCACCTCTAATGCTTCACCAGTCGGATTCTCAGAAAAATGCGATGAACGGTTTTGTGACAAACAGGTGCAGCGCGACCGCACTTTTAGGCCGCTTCGTATGTGCCATTCTTGGTGTCTTTGTGCTGCTCTCATGCGCGCTGCTGAGCCATGGGCAGACCGCGAAGTTGCCGCCTGTGAATCAGAAGAAACCTGGCCCGGCAACTACGGCGCTGAGCGCCTATCTCGCCAGTATCCATGCATCAAGCGCAGGCATGCAGCCTGAACCGGGGGCCATCTGGACGGAGGCCGGCCGGCTGAATCGCTTCACGGCCGATGTCCGTGCGATGCAGCCGCACGATCTGATCTCGGTCGTGGTATCCGAAGCTCTTGCATCTTCGACCGACGGCACGGTGAAGGGAAGCCGCGCTTCCAGCGCGAACGCCGCCATCACCGCGCTGTTCTCGAAGCTCTCCGCCGCGAGCGCTGCGCAGAACCTGATCAATCGCACGGCCAACTCTGCCCTGAACGCAACCGGCCAGAGCGCCAACAACTCGAGCCTGAACACGATCCTAGGTGGCGAGGTGGTCGAGGTTCTGCCCAATGGCATTCTTCTCATCGAAGCCGCCCGCCAGGTTGAGTTCTCGCAACAAACGCAAACCATCGTTCTTCGTGGATTAGTTCGTCCGGAGGATATCAATCAACAAAATCAGGTCCGGTCCACCGCAATCTCAAGTTTGGAACTTCAGGTGCGAGGGAATGGTGTAGTCACCGACTACACGCACCGCCCAAACGTTCTGGTGCGTTTGCTTGAGAAAGCTCTCATCTTTTAATGAAGGCCGCTATGCCCATGCTGAAGCAAAACAAAGTCTGGAAGCTGATCTGCGGAGCGGTTCTCCTGGTCGCAAGTTGTGCCTTCGCTGCAGACCGCGAAGCGCCGCGCCTTGCACGCGTCAAGGACATCGCCAGCATCGAGGGCATCCGCGAAAATCAGCTTGTGGGCTACGGCATTGTGGTCGGCCTGCAGGGCACGGGCGACAGCCAGCAGGCCGGGTTTCCTGTGCAGACGCTGGCCGCCACGCTGCTGCGGCTTGGCGTTAGTGTTCCGGCAAGCGCAATTCGCGTGCAGAACCTTGCCGCTGTCTTTGTCTCCGCTTCGCTGCCGGCGTTTGCGCGCTCGGGCATGAAGGTTGACCTCACAGTCTCTTCCGCCGGGGATGCGCGCAGTCTTGAAGGCGGCCTCCTCCTGCTTACGCCGCTGTACGGCACTGACGGCAAGATCTATGCCGAAGCACAAGGCCCGCTCGTGCTGGGTGGTTATGCTGTTACCGCAAACGGCAACTCCAAGCAGGTGAACCACCCCACCACGGCACGCATTCCGCTGGGTGGAACGGTGGAGCGCGGCGTTCCTCTCGATCTGAATGGCCGCACAAGTTTTTCGATCCTGCTGCAGGAAGCCGATTTCAAATCGGCCCGCGCGATGGCTGACGCTATCAACACCAACCTTGGCCGCAGCGTCGCACACGCTTCCAATAGCCGTATGGTCGATATCCAGGTAAAGCCCGGCGAAGATGTGCCCGAGCTGCTGTCGAGGGTCGAGGCAGTCGAAGTCCCTTTCTTTCCGCGAGCGAAGGTGGTCGTGAACGAACGCACAGGAACAGTTGTGATCGGCGGCAACGTCATTCTGCAACCGGCCTCGATCCTTCACGGCGGCTTAGCGGTCAACATTGTCAGCGAGTTTCAGGTCTCACAACCAGGGCCGTTCTCTAACGGCACAACGCAACCGATTCAGCAGACGCAGGTTGAGGTGAAGGACAAGCCTGTGAACCGCATCGATCTGAAGAGCGGGTCTACGGTCGAGGACCTGGTGCGTTCGCTGCAGATGATTGGTGCCACCTCACGCGACGTGATCTCGATTCTGCAGGCGATGAAGTCCGCAGGGTCCATCG
>CALMAP010000128.1:5533-12772 GCA_937859825.1 uncultured Terriglobus sp.
CGCAACGAGCGTCTGCACAAGGCGGCGAACCAGTTCGAGGCGATGCTGTTGCAGGAAATGCTGAAGCCGCTGGCCGCCAAGCCGGCCGATCCTGAGTCTGCTTCGAGCGATAGCGATAGCCAATCGGGCCCCTTGCAGGGTTTTGGCATTCAGGCCATGGCAGAGAGCCTGGCACACTCTGGGGCCTTGGGTTTCGCGAAACAAATTGAGCAGGCGTTGAGCAAGCGCAACGCGGAAATACCTGTAACAAAATAAGTTCCAAGAGTTCAGATTTTTCTCTACAGAAAAGCTAAAGTGGGCGCAAGGCTTGCCGATAGGCAAAACAAGGAGTACCGAATATGTCGCACACGAATGGAATTGGTTCCTCTCCACTGTTGAGCACGCTGCTTCACCAGACCGACCGGGTTGGTGGTTCGGGCGCACAGAAGGGTGCTGTCACCAACGGATCGGTCAGCTTGACTTCTGACAGCGCGCAGCTGAGCAGCACTGCAAGTGTTTTGTCGCAGGCTGTTTCTTCCACCAGCGATGTCCGCACGGAGAAGGTTGCCGCACTCAAGGCTGCGATCAGCGCCGGCAACTACAGCGTGCCCGCAGGCGCGGTGGCAGACAAACTGATTGACCACCTGCTTCGATAATTCTGAGAGGCCACCCATGCACACACTTCTTCAGCGCGCCTCCGATGCCCTTGCGGCAAACGACGCGGATTGCCTGGAGCAGTTGTGCCACGAGGCGGCCGCACGGCAGGTTGCGCCCGAAGAAGCGGCCAGGTACACGACCGCGCTTCTTGCCTTTCAGAAGCAGGTGAACCGTGCACAGCAGAACATCGTTCTGCGGCAAAGACTATTCGAGCGGCGCCTGGTTGAGGAGACGCAATGGGTACCCTGAGCGGCCTGCTGAACAGTGCGCGGAACGCTCTGCTGTCTGATCAGACTGCCATCAACACCACCGCGCAAAACATCGCCAACCAGAACACGGTCGGCTACACGCGGCGTGTTGTCACCTGGTCGGAAAACGACACCGTCAACATCCACGGCATAGATGTGGGCCGCGGTGCCACGGCCAACGTCGCATCCACGCGCGACAGCATTCTCGACCGCAGCGTGCAGCAGGCCACAGACACTGCTTCGGCCAGCAGCACGCGTTTGAGTGCTCTCCAGTCGACGCAGTCGCTGTTCTCCATTAGTTCTTCCGGTGACGACAGCTCGGGCATTAACACTGCCATCAACAACTTTTTTACGAATGTGAGTGGCTGGGCAAGCGATCCCACCAGTGCCTCGGCACGGGCGCTTACGCTCTCGTCCGCAAGCAGCGTTGCGACCGCGTTCAATCGCACTTCTGCAGCTCTTACTTCGCAGCAGAACCTGCTAAACCAGCAAATCTCCAGCGACGTAACGGCTGCCAATACGCTGCTGAACACCATCGCGCAGCTCAATGGGCAGATCGCTTCCACAGGTGCTGGCGTCACTGCGGATTCACTGCTTGACCAGCGTTCCTTAGCGCTCGAACAGCTCTCGAAGTACATCGATGTGCAGCACATCACGGGTGAGAGTACCGATCTTACCCTCAGTACGTCCGAAGGTACCCTGCTCGTCGGTGCGAACAAGGCATACCCGTTAACTACGGGCTACGTGAATGGGAAGTTACACATCCTCGCTTCGGCCAGCCAGGGGAGCACGGACATCACAACACAGATCAGCGGCGGGTCTATCGCCGGTGCGATCAGAGTACGCGACACCGACATTCCCGCAGTGCAGGCAAAGCTGGACACCGTGGCATTCAGCTTCGCGAATGCGGTGAACGCGCAGAACGCCAGCGGCAAGGACGCAAGTGGTGTCGTGGGCGGCGACATTTTCTCGGGAAGTACGGTCGTGAGTGGAGCGGCAGCCAGCCTCAGGGTTTCGCTTACCGATCCGAACGGACTTGCAGCCGCTTCGTCCACGGAGGCTTCCGGGGGCAGCAGCAATGCCAATGCGTTGCTTGCCCTGCAGAGCGCGGCCACGACGAATGGACGGACCTTTTCCGATTCGTTCGCCAGCATCCTTTCCGGCCTTGGCTCAACCGTAAACTCAGCAAGCGCGGATAGTACTGCTGATTCGGCCATCCTTTCGCAACTGACCACACAGCGTGACACGCTCACCGGAGTCTCCCTGGACACTGAGGCTGCCAACCTGACGCAGTATCAGCGTTCGTATCAAGCTGCGGCAAAGCTGATGGCCATCCTGAACGAGATGCTTGCCACGGCGATCAACATCGGAACCAACACCCCGGTCTCCTGAGGTAAGGAATGCGCATTGACGCCACATCGATTGCTTCGCTCCTGCAGTCCGCTCACTCGTTGTCGAACCGGCAGACGGCGATCGCGCAGCAACTCTCCAGCGGCGTGCGTCTCAGCTCACTCTCTGACGATGCCTCGGCTGCCGGCCGGAGCGCACAGCTAAGCAGCACGCTGGCCCAGACCGACGCCTTTGTGCAGTCGGCCACCACCACGAGCAGCCGCTTGCAGGCGGCGGACACCGCATTGAGTTCGGTCGTGAGCCAGCTTACCTCGGCGGTGTCCATCGCGGTGCAGGGTGCGAATGATACGCAAAGTACGACGGATCGGAATGCGCTGGCGGAGCAGTTGACCAGCATCAAAGAATCGATTCGTACGCTCGCGAACAGCAACTACCAGGGCGCTTATCTGTTTGCAGGCTCCAAATCGACGGCCGAGCCCTTTACCGCTGCAGCAGACGGCACCGTCACCTATAGCGGCGACACCAGCACCAGCACGCTTCGGCTCACGAATGGCGACCAGATTCCCGATGCCGTGGCTGGCTCCACGATTTTTGCGGACGTCTCGAACCCTGTCTTCAGCTCTCTCGACTCACTTATCACCAGTCTGAGAGGCGGTATCGCCCCCGACACGGCGCAGGTCGCTACGCTCCGCAACGCGCTCTCCACGGTCATTACGCAGCGGTCGGTCTTGGGAGCGCAGGCCTCCCGCATCGATTCCGAAAAAACGTACGTTACCTCGCAACAGGCGAATCTTGAAACCGATCAGAGCAACCTGCTCGCGTCCGATCCGGTTTCCCTTGCAACCGAACTTTCAGAGAACAAGACACAGCAGTCCGCACTGCTGCAGTCGCTTGCGATCGTCGACAAGACCAGTCTTTTCGACTATCTCTAACCATCCTTGTACGTGAGCCGGGAGACCCTGCAGTTAGACTCAGGGGTACGATGCTCGGTGCTCTTCGCTTTCTCTGGAATGCAACCCGCGGCTATCGGTTAACGCCGTGGCGCAGCCCTTACCTGCGCTGGCGCTTTGAGACGTACACGGGTACGCACGCGGACGCTGTTACTGCATCCATCATGCTTCGTTTCGTTTGGCAGGAGCGCCGCCAGCTTTTGCGTTTCCTACGCTGGACCGGGGAGATTGCTCGCGACGGTGCGAAACGGTGATCCCATGACCTCGGCGATTCCCGGCACGGCTTCCCGCAGACAATTTCTTACTCAGGCTTTCTCGTTTGCCCTTGCAGGTCTGGGCGCAATGAGCGGCTGTGCCACACATCGGCAAGGCAGGCTGCCTGCTCCGCTTTCCCCGGTATCGCCGAATGCTGCACCTACGATGCGGAGCGCGGCCGCAGCGAGCGGAATGCTCGCTGGCTTCGCTTTGAGCATGGCGGGGATTCGTGACTCAGAAGCATATCGCAACATCGTGCGCGAGCAGTGCAGCATCGCCGTTGCCGAGAATGCAATGAAGTGGGGACCATTGCGACCCGCTCCCGACAGCTACTTCTTCGACGATGCGGATGAACTGCTCCGCTTCACCGAGGCGAACCGCATACGCATGCGCGGACACAACCTGTGCTGGCACCGTCAGTTGCCGGACTGGTTCGCCGCGCTGGCCTCGAAGCAGAACGCACGCAGCCTGCTCACCGCGCACATTCGCACCGTTGCCGGCAGATACGCGGGCCGGATGCATTCGTGGGACGTGGTCAACGAATCGATCCAGATCTCCGACGGGCGGGCGGACGGTCTCAGGAATTCGCCGTGGCTAAGCCTGATTGGCGAAGATTACATTGAACTCGCTTTCCGCACCGCACGGGAAGCGGACCCTTCCGCATTGCTTACCTATAACGAGTACGGCATCGAGGCTGAGACTCCTGTTCACGCACAGAAGCGAGCAGCCGTGATGCTCTTGCTGCGACGGCTACGGCAGCGCAATGTACCGATCGATGCTGTGGGGATACAGTCGCATCTTGCGGCAGGAGCGTCGCACCGCTACGGCGAGGGGCTTCGGACGTTCCTTCGGGAGTGCCGGGAACTCAATCTTGAGGTGTTTCTTACGGAGATGGATGTGGACGACAGGGAACTGCTAGCCGAGAGGAACGCGCGCGATGGCATGGTGGCCGATACGTATGAGGCTTACCTGAATGCCGCATTGCCGAGTGGCAACGTGCGCGCGCTGCTTACCTGGGGCGTGTACGACCGGCAGACGTGGCTGGATCACGAAGAGCCTCGCAAAGATGGACTGCCCCAACGTCCGTTACTGTTCGATGACGAACTGCGGCCCAAACCCGCGTACAGCAGGTTACTTTCTTCTCTCCAACGGTACCCGTCTGGCGGTGCGCCGATTTAAATGCAGCATCCAGAGGTGCTATGATTGCCGGTCATTCTGCGTAATGCTATCTTTGCAAGAGAGACTTGATTCGAAAAGAAGCAGGAGTTTTGCAAGACAGTGTTGGCAACCCAGAAAAAGAACGAGATCATCAGCAAATACCGGACGCATGAGTCCGACACGGGCAGTCCCGAGGTCCAGATCGCGATCCTGAGCGAACGTATCGGTCAGTTGACTGAGCACTTCAAGACGCACAAGAAGGATCACGGTTCGCGTCGCGGCCTGCTGATGCTTGTCAGCAAGCGTCGCAGCCTTCTGGACTACCTCAAGAAGAACGATTCTGACCGTTACCGTGACGTCATCGGTAAGCTCGGCATTCGTAAGTAACCATTCGGTAGTCAGAGCACATGGCGCCCCCATAGGCACGCTCGTGCGAAGGGCCATACGAAGACTTGACCCACACATTCCGTTTCAGCACAGGAACAGGCCGTCCAGTTGTCGCGCGCAATCCATCTCGCGCAGACCTGGCGGCCTGTTCGCGTTTTGAGCAATTTGCGCTCACGCCCGTGCATAACTTTCCAAACAAAGCAGAGACAAGAGAGAAAAGGCCGCTATGAAGCAGCAAACGACAGTTGAGCTTGCCGGAGGCAAGCAGATTACCTTTGAAACTGGCCGCATCGCCAAGCAGGCGTCCGGCGCAGCATTCGTCACTTCGGGCGACACCGTCATTCTCGCGACGGCAGTAGGTGCTCCTGAGCCGAAAGAAGGAATCGACTTCTTCCCGCTCACCGTGGAATACCGTGAGACCGCTTACGGTGGCGGACGCATCCCGGGTGGATTTATCAAGCGCGAAGGGCGACCTTCCGAGAAGGAGATTCTCACCTCACGCCAGATCGACCGTCCGATCCGTCCGCTCTTCCCTGAGACCTATCGGAATGAGACGCAGGTGGTCGCGTTCGTCTACTCCGCTGATCGCGAAAACGATCCGGACATCATTGCCATCAATGCCGCCTCCTGCGCAATCGCACTGAGCGATATTCCCTTTCAAGGCCCGATCGGCGCGGTTCGCGTCGGCCTGATCGGTGGAGAGTTCGTGATCAACCCGACGTATGCCGAGCGCAAGGAAAGCCTGATCAACATTACTGTTGCCGGAACAAAAGACGGCATCGTGATGGTGGAATCCGGCGCCCGTGAGATCTCGGAAGACCAGGTTGTAGACGCAATCGAATTCGGTCACGAGCAGATCAAGAAAATCTGCGAAGCCATCATCGAATTCGCAAAAACTGCGGGCAAGTCAAAGCGCAACATCGTTGAAGCGGAAGATACCAGCCTGTACTACGACGAGCTCCGTAAAGGCCTGGGCGAACAGCTCACCGATGCAGTAAATACACAGAAGTACGCCAAGACAGAGTCTTACGCACGCATCAAGGAAATCAAAGACGCAGCGAAGAAGTCGCTTCCCGAGGGCGATCCCGCAGCGAGCAAGCGCTTTGGCAAAGTCTTTGAACTGCTTCGCGAAAACATCTTCCGCGACCAGGTGCTGAACGAGCGTGTGCGTCCTGACCGTCGCGCCTTTGATGAGATCCGCAAGATCGATATCGAAGTGGGAATCCTGCCCCGTACCCATGGTTCCGCCCTTTTTACTCGCGGAGAGACCCAGGCCCTGGTCACAGCCACGCTGGGTACCGGTGATGATGCGCAGCGCCTGGAAAGCTATGAGGGCGAACAGAAACGCCGCTTCATGCTGCACTACAACTTTCCTCCGTACTCTGTTGGTGAAGTTGGACGTATGACAGGGACCGGCCGTCGTGAGATCGGTCACGGAGCTCTTGCCTCGCGAGCGATTGAAGCGGTTCTTCCCGACGAGAAGGATTCGCCCTATACGCTGCGTGTCGTTTCCGATATCACGGAGTCGAATGGCTCTTCCTCCATGGCGACGGTCTGTGGCGCGTCGCTCTCGCTTATGCAGGCCGGTATCCCGCTGAAGGGCTCCGTCGCCGGCGTAGCGATGGGGCTAGTGAAGGAAGGCGACAAGTACGCCATCCTGACGGACATCGCAGGTGCTGAAGACCACTACGGCGACATGGATTTCAAGGTGGCCGGTACCCGCAAGGGCATCACCGCCATGCAGATGGACATCAAGATTATGGGCATCACGCCCCAGATCATGCGTGAGGCGATGGAGCAGGCGCGTCGCGGCCGGCTCTTCCTTCTCGACAAGATGGACGCCGTGATCCAGGGTGCAAGCGAGGAGAAGTCCCGCTACGCCCCGCAGATTAAGACGCTGCAGATTCCTACCGACAAGATCCGTGACCTGATCGGACCCGGCGGCAAGGTGATCCGCGGCATCATCGAAGCCACGCAGGTAAAGATCGACGTGGACGATTCTGGAAAGGTCGACGTTTCCTCCTCCGACCCGGATGGTCTAGCACGTGCGCTGCAGATGATCAGTGATCTCACGGCGGTGCCTGAGGTTGGCAAGACCTACCTTGGCAAGGTGGTGCGGCTTGCAGAGTTCGGCGCATTCGTGGAGATTTTCCCCGGCACAGAAGGTCTGCTGCACGTTTCCGAGATCGCGGAGCACTGCGTGAAAGAAGTGAAAGACGAACTCCGTGAGGGGGATCAGGTGCTCGACAAGGTCC
>CALMAP010000128.1:12782-13265 GCA_937859825.1 uncultured Terriglobus sp.
GGCCGAGGGCACCAAGGTCCTGACGATCGAGGGCAACCGCGTCAAGCTCTCCCGCAAGGCGGTTTTGCGGGAGCAGCGAGCCAAGCTTGGTCTGCCTGAGGTCGATCCGCAGAGCGGCAGCGAGGGCAACCGTGCAGATCGCGGACCACGTCGTGAACGCACCGAAAGACCAGAGCGAACAGAACAGCCACGCCCGGAACGTACGGCACCTGCGCCTTCCGAGGAAACGATCACGCTGGAAGGCGGCGACGATTTCGACGATGATGACGACCTGGACGACGGTGAGGATGTGGAAGGCGAGGACGAGGGTTCGTCCACCGAACAGCCTGCGGGTACTGCAGGGGAAGGCCAGCGTCCCGCTGGGGCAGGAGCAGGCAGGCGTCGACGCCGTCGTGGAGGCCGTCGTGGCGGACCGGGACAGGGTGGCAATCCTGGTGCTCCGCGCCCGTAAATAAGCCTGTAAGCAACAAGAGCCGCGACACC
>CALMAP010000129.1 GCA_937859825.1 uncultured Terriglobus sp.
ACCTTACCCTGCGCGGCATTGCCGTGGAAGGCGTGCATGAACTGCATGGCGGCGGCCATCTGTTTGAGATGGACATCACCACCAATCGCGTCGACGCGATGAACCATTACGGCATCGCCAGGGAGATCGCCGCCATCTATGGAGTTCCTCTGCTCACGCTGGAGGACCGCCGTATCGCAAATGCGGAAGGGATTGCCGGTCCTGTAACGCAGAGCGGTAGCGGCTATCCCGTTCGCATCGAGGCAGAAGACCTGTGCGGCCGCTTTACGGCGCAGGTGGTTCGCGGTGTCACGGTCGGCCAGTCTACCGGCCGCGTTGCCGAACGCTTCGCGGAGCTGGGACAGAAGACGATCTCCAGCGCCGTGGACATCACCAACTACAACTGGCTCAGCATGGGCCACCCTACCCATATCTTCGACCTGGATACGCTGGAAGGCGGCATCGTCGTTCGCCGGGCCCTCGCTGGGGAGAAGCTGCGCCTGCTCGACGGCTCGGAGAAGACGCTCACCACCGATGACCTGGTGATCGCGGATGAGGTGAAGGCGCTGGGCCTTGCCGGCGTAATGGGCGGCTGGAATTCCCGTGTGACGGAAGCAACCAAGAACATCCTGGTGGAAGCGGCCTGGTTCTCGCCTGGTGCCATTCGCGCCAGTTCCCGCCGGCACGGCCTGCATACCGACGCCTCGCATCGCTACGAGCGTGGCGCGGACCTGGGCGCATGCGCCCTTGCCAACCACCTGGTCACGCGGGGCGTCATCGCGGCATGCGGCGGCACCACTGAGGGCGCGATGACGGATATCCGCGTTCTGGAATGGGAGGCGCGCACCACCGGCCGGCCGCACGTACTGCTCTCGGTAAGCAATGCGCAGCAACTGCTTGGCACCACGCTCGAGACGAGCGAGAGCGGGTACGCTGTTCCAGCGGACAAGATCGAGCAGTATCTTGAAGCTCTGGGCTGCCATCTTCGGCCCACGCCGGATGGCGATGCATTTGAGGTGACGCTGCCAAGCTGGCGTCTCGACCTTGAGCGCGAGATCGACCTGGTCGAGGAGATCGCCCGCGTCTACGGCTACAACCGCTTCGCCGACACGCTGCCCAGCTTCTCCGGCGGCGTGGTGGCGCTGCCGCATGCGTCACGCGAGCAGAAGGTCCGCGGCACGCTGCTGGCACTTGGCTTCACCGAGGCAATTTCCAGCACCTTTGCTTCTGCGGAAGACAGCAGTCTTTTCACCGCGGCACCCGCTGTGCCCATGGGCAATCCTCTCTCCGCAGAGGCCGGAATGCTGCGTCCGTCACTGCTGCCGGGCATGGCAAACATGCTGGCGCTAAACGGTAATCGTGACGTGGCAAGCGTGCGTCTCTTTGAATACGGCAACATCTTTCAGGGCTCGACGCGTGAGGTGGCCGAGCAGTCCTCGGTCGCGGTGGGAGCTTACGGTGCCACCCAGGCAACTCGCACCATCACTGCGGCGGACGCTCTCTTTTTCGAGATCAAAGGCACGCTGGAGGAACTGTTCAGCCGTTTCGTTACACCTGCTCCCATGTTTACCGCCGACAGATTGCCCGCTTGGATCGAGCCGGGAAGAGGCGCGCGTGTGGGTATCGGCGAGCACACCGTTGCTTTCGTGGGCGAGCTGAATACCGCGGAACGTGAGCGAAGGAAACTGCGCGAACGCGTCGTTCTGGCGGAGGTCGATCTATCCGTCCTTTTCGCCTACTCATTGCGCAACCCTGCCGCGCAGGAGCCCTCACGCTTCCAGGCAGTGGAACGCGACCTCTCCTTTCTGTTCAGGGACAGCGTTCAATGGAAGGACATTGCCGCAGCGCTGAGCAGCCTGAACATTGCGGAGATGATTTCACTTGCGCCGGTCGAAATCTATCGCGACGCCAAGGGTAAGAGCGTCGCCGCTGGGGAGTACTCGATCCTCTTCCGCATGGTTTTTCAGTCCGGCGATCACACCTTGACCGAAGAAGAGCTTACCGGCTGGCAAAATCGCGCGATCGCCGCACTTACCGCGATCGGCGGCAGGCACGGTGGTCCCGGGGCTTAGCGGCGGTTTATGTGTTCGGGGGCCACTTTCGCTGGGCGAAGGGGGCACCCTCGGAACCTGCGTAGATCGAATTCCTGCGTACATCGGCGCTGCTGTTCCCGTAGAATCCACTGCATCATAGATACCTATGCTGCAGAAGAGATTGCTGAACACGCCCCTGGACCAGGCACTGACCACGGAAATTCTGGTGAATGGTCGTATTGTGCCAGCCGCGGAAGGCGAGTTGCTGGTCGAGGTGTTGAATCGCGCAGCGAAGAGCGCGAACCTCTCCATCGCGAATGCGGGAGACCATCTGGAAGATCGCAAGCTCTCTCCAGGCGAGCGCAACGCGGTGCAGTTCGATTCTTCTCTGGGTGAATCACACAGTTCCTCTCCACAGATGCACCCGAATATGTCCCCAGACTCCGCACCGGAGCAGGTCTCGGGCGAGTACCACTCCGTGCCGCAGCTCTGCTACCACCAGCAGCTTGGGCCGATCCAGACGTGCGACACCTGCATGGTGGAGGTAGACGGCCAGCTCGTGCGCGCCTGTGCCACGCCCGTGACCGGCGGCATGCGTGTGCTATCGGAGTCGAAGCGCGCCGTGACCGCGCAGCATGAGGCGATGGACCGCATCCTGCAGAACCATGACCTATATTGCACCGTCTGTGACAACAGCAACGGCAACTGCACGGTGCATAACGCCGTGGGCGAGATGGGTTTGAAGCACCAGGCTCGACCCTACCTGCACAAACCCTACGCGCAGGACCACAGCAACCCGTTCTACCGCTACGATCCCGACCAGTGCATTCTGTGCGGGCGCTGCGTGGAGGCCTGTCAGGACGTGCAGGTAAACGAGACCCTCACTATCGATTGGACCAGCAAGCATCCACGCGTGCTATGGGATGGCGGCGAACAGATTGCCGGTTCTTCCTGCGTCTCCTGCGGCCACTGCATCACGGTCTGCCCCTGCAACGCGCTTATGGAAAAGTCCATGCTGGGCCATGCCGGCTACCTGACCAACCTGCCCGCCAAGGTGCTGGACGACATGATTGAAGTGATCAAGGCCGTTGAGCCGGAGACGGGCTACCCGCCCATCCTGGCGCTCAGCAACATGGAATCGAAGATGCGTGAGGCGCGCGTCAAGCGTACCAAGACCGTGTGCACCTACTGTGGCGTGGGCTGCTCATTCGAGGTTTGGACGCGCGACCGCCACATCCTGAAAATCGAGCCGGAACATGGCCCAGCCAACGGTATTTCCACCTGCGTGAAAGGCAAGTTCGGCTACGATTTTGTAAATTCTCCGCAGCGCCTGCACACGCCACTGATTCGCAAGTCCGATCCTGTTCGCGGCGACACCTACGTGGAAGCCACCTGGGATGAAGCACTGACGCTCATTGCAAGCAAGTTCACAGAGATCAAAGAGAAGTACGGCCCCGACGCGCTCGCCTTTATTGCCTCTTCCAAGTGCACCAACGAGGAGAGCTACCTTATGCAGAAGCTTGCCCGCGCGGTGATCGGGACCAATAACATCGACAACTGTTCGCGCTATTGCCAGACACCCGCAACCATGGGTCTGCAGAGGACGGTCAAGTATGGCGGCGATGCAGGCTCCATCGCAGACATCGAGAGAGCGGGTCTCATCATTACTGTCGGCTCCAACACATCGGAGAGTCACCCGGTACTGGCCACGCGCGTGAAACGCTCACACAAGCTGCGCGGCCAGCGGCTCATCGTAAGCGACCTGCGCAAACATGAGATGGCGGAGCGTTCGGACATCTTTCTGCGCCCCAATCCCGGCACCGACCTCGTCTGGCTTTCCGCGGTATCGAACCACATTGTTCAGACGGGTCGCCACAATCAGGCATACATCGAAACGTGGGTCAATCAGTTCGACGAGTACCGAAAGAGCCTGGAGCCATTCACGCTCGAATTCGCGGAACAGGTGACTGGCATCGCTCCAGAGGTGCTGATGCAGGTGGCTGACGAGATCGTCAAAGCCGATGGCGTTTGCATCCTGTGGGCCATGGGTGTAACGCAGCACTGCGGCGGTTCGGACACTTCTACCGCCATTAGCAACCTGCTTCTGCTGACCGGCAACTACGGCCGGCCGGGTGCCGGAGCCTACCCGCTGCGCGGCCATAACAACGTGCAGGGGGCAAGTGATTTCGGCTCCATGCCCAACGTCTTCCCCGGCTACCAGTTCGTAGACGATCCGGATGTCCGCGCCAAATTTGAAGCGGCGTGGGAAGTCTCACTGCCTGTGACCAAGGGCAAGGACAATCACGAGATGATCGAGGCGATCCACAAGGGTGAGATCCGCTCGCTCTACATCAAGGGTGAAGACACCATCACGTCTGACGGCAATGCGAATGATGTGGGCAAAGCCCTCGCCGAGATCGACTTCCTGATCGTGCAGGACATCAACTTCTCCGAGACCTGCAAATTCGCAAACGTCATTCTCGCGGCTTCACCTTCCCTTGAAAAGGACGGCACCTTCACCAGCACGGAGCGCCGTATTCAACGGCTCTACAAAGCCATGGATCCGCTCGGCGACAGCATGCCGGACTGGCAGATCCTGCAGCTTGTAGCAAACCAGCTCGGCGCGCAGTGGAAGTACTCGCACCCTTCCGAGATCATGGACGAAATTGCGTCCCTTACGCCGCTGTTTGCGGGCGTCACCTACGAGCGGCTGGAAGGTTTCAAATCGCTGCAATGGCCGGTTGCAGCAGACGGCACCGACACACCCTACCTTTTCAAGGACGGTTTCCCCTTCGACGATGGTAAGGCAAAGTTCTACCCGCTCGACTGGACGCCACCATCCCAAGAGCAGGACGAACATTTCGATCTGCATTTGAATAATGGCCGCCTGCTGGAACACTTTGAGCAAGGGTCAATGACCTACAAAGTTCCGGGCATCGACCGCATTACCCCGCTGAACTGGCTTGAGGTCTCACCGGCACTTGCGGGCGAGCGAGGCTTGGCATCCGGCAGCAAAGTAGAACTGACCTCGCGCTGGGGCGTGATTCGCGCGCGTGTGCTGGTTACGGACCGCGTCCGGGGCAAGCAGCTCTACATGCCGATGAACTCCGTGGAAGAGCCTGTGAACCGTCTTACAGGCGCACACGTAGACCGCGCCACCCATACGCCTGCCTACAAAGAACTTTCTGTTTCGCTGCGTGTGCTCACCAAAAAAGGCCGCTCTCCTCTTTCACCAGGAAACTTCCGCAACGGCAGCCGCACGCCTCAGAACGGCGTAGAGGTCGAGAAGAAGTGGGAGCGCTCCGACTATTACCTGCCCGGCACAGGTCGCGGCGACAGCCTCGTGCAGATCAACACCAGCAAGGTCTAGGAGCAGAAAATCATGGCCAATCCGATAGCATTTACCCCCAGGCCTGTCGATCCGCGCGACGGCCTGCGGAAAAAACTGGAAGCCGCACCGGATGAGCACGCCGAGGCGCTGCTGGTTGCGTATGACCTGATCCAGGCCGCGCACGATGAAGGCATCCTCGACCTGCTGCACGGTATGGTCAAGCACAAGAACACCGTTTTCGAACACCTTGCCGAAGGCGCGAAACTGCAGGAGAGCGTGGACGCAATGCGCAACCTGATCAGCCTGGGCAAGGTGCTGGGTGCCATCGAACCGGAGACGATGAGTTGCGTTGCCGCCGCGCTTTCCACCGCCTCCAACCCCAAGGCGGAAGAGCCATTGAGTATGTGGGGGCTCTTCAAGCGCGTAAGCTCACGCGAAGGCCGTCGCGGATTGTCTCTGATGGTGGAGTTGCTGGTAGCAGTAGGCACACGCAGATTTGCAGATGCGGTCCTGTTGGACAAATCGAAGCCTCTCGCCAAACGTTAGTCTGCGTCACGAACCGCTGCAATGGAGAGTTTTATGGACTCTATGCGCTTGGGTGCATAACGCAGCAGCTTACCTGCTGAAAGCAAAAGAGCGCTACACATGGCTCTCACTGGTGAGCATTTCAATCCGTAAACTCGCAGCAAACAATTCCAAAATAGATGGAACTGACTTCAGACACCGCGCGTATACTCCTGCACGAGAACGAGCGCGCCATCTGCGCCGTTCATCTCCCAAATTTCTGTAGGAAGTTTTGCGCCGTGGCGGCGCAACTGCGCCCCTGTGCGCGTAAGGAGAACGGTATGCAGACCAAGTTCAACATCTTCGGCGAGCCGGTAGAACTGCTCGTGCTCAGCGAAACCACCAACGGCGGATTCTCGATGGGGCGGCAGACCTGCGCGCCCGGCAGCGGCACACCTCCTCACCTGCACCACCATGAAGACGAGGTGTTTTCCGTGGTGAGCGGCCGTTTCGAAATCTACAATGGTGATTCCGATACCTGGACGGAAATTCCGGAGAACGGCGTCGTTTATGCCCCGCGTGGTCACGTGCACTGCTTCCGCAATTGCGGCGATACCCACGGTACGATCCAGTTCGTCTGCAGCGGCAGCGCGTTCGATGTCTTTCTCGAAGGCCTCTCCCGCTTCAACCTGCCTGAGGACGTTCAGGCCATCGTGGATTACTCGGCGAAGTACGACATCTACTACCCGACACTGCCACCACCCACAGTCCAGGAAGAACTCATGGAGGCGTTCGCGTAGAGTCATCCTCTACCAATATGGCCAGGGTTCGTCAGAGCAGTCCTGTATTACGTGTCATGTGTCAGTTTCGGAAGGCACAGCATTCCGGTCAATCAGCGGCCGCGCGCTGTCTCTGAATGCGACCAAGATGGCATGGCTGAAGCCCATGCCACTCCGAAGCCCTTAAGAGCATTCTTCTTGCACCAGGTAATGCTCTACAGCGTCTTCGCGATGTCCGGGCCGAGCATGGATTGCGCGTCCTGCTCGGGTTCGGGCGGCACCTGATTCGTTTCGCTCGTAGCCGGGCAGTGCTTCTCGAGGCCAGCTTTCAAAATGGCGAAGGCTTCTTCCGGCGTGTCCGCAAACTGGAACAGGTCCTTGTCCTTCAGTGCGATTGCGCCCTTTTCCGCAAGCAGGTCGAGGTTGATCACGCCCTGCCAGTACTTGGAGCCGTAGATCAGGATCGTCATCTCCTTGGCCATCTTGTGTGTCTGTGCCAGGGTAAGCAACTCGAACATCTCGTCCAGCGTGCCAAATCCTCCTGGAAACACGACCAGGGCCTTCGCAAGATAGGCGAACCAAAACTTGCGCATAAAGAAATAGTGAAACTGAAAATTCAAAGCCGGAGTGATGTAGGGGTTGGGCCGCTGCTCGAAGGGCAGCGCGATGTTGAGGCCGATCGTCTTGCCGCCAGCCTCGCTCGCGCCGCGGTTCGCTGCTTCCATAATTCCCGGGCCGCCGCCACTCGTGACCACGAACCGATGACGCCTCCCCGGCAGCCGCTTTGCCCAATCCGCGACCAGATACGCAAGGCGGCGAGCATCCTCGTAGTAGCCGGCCATCTCCACTGCGGCCTCGGCCCGCTTCTGCTTCAGCTCCGTTGCGTTCTGTTCCCCAGGCTTGGCGGGCTGCTCCTCCTTGGGCGCAGGTTCCACCGAACCTGAGTTCTCCAGCAACTCCATCTCTTTCTTCGCAACATCCAGCGCATGAAAGCGCGCCGAACCGAAGAATACGACGGTATCCTGAACACGCTCGCGCCGGAAGCGGGCCATCGGTTCCTGGTATTCGGCCATGATGCGGAGAATGCGGCCATCGGGAGAATCCAAGAAGGCGGGGTTTTCGTAGGCAAAAGGAGCAGACTGCAGAGGGTTCGACTCAGACATGACACGGAATTCGATGCGTGAGTGCGTGCGATGTCTGCTTAGGCAGCTCCCCGATCCGGGGACGTCGAAGAAATTCAGTCGTCAGCAAATTCGTTTGGAAGAACTTAGCCGCGATATTCCTTGTAGTGAACGATTTCAGAGATACCGATCCAAAGATCAAGCAAGCCGACGCCACTTACCAGTCCG
>CALMAP010000130.1 GCA_937859825.1 uncultured Terriglobus sp.
ATCTCTACACACCCCGGCGGCCCCGGTGTTACGGGGGCGTTGGGGGGGTCCCCGGGGCGCCCCAACGCGATGAAATCTCTGCCCGATGCGGAGATCGGCTCCATTCCATTTCGCCATGCACATGACCACCACGGCAAGGTATGTACCGAAAATCGCGATGAGGTGTTTACCGCCATGCGAGGTAAAGCATGCCTGCGCTTTGACCTTGTAGTGAATACCTTCTGCTCCGATACCAGCGGAGCCATGGAAATAACGCCAGCACAACTCGAGGACGTCGAGAAGCGGCTTAGCGGTATTCTCGGTTCAGTCCGCACCGACGGCAAATAGCAACTGTGGAGGTCAGACCGGGACCTCCACGGTATTGACCTTCATGCCTGCCACAGTAAGTTGGACGACGGCCATGGTTACCGGGAGCTTGAAGCGCCTTGGGCCGATGCTGCCGGGATTCAGGTACGTTACGCTGCCGCGCTGCTCAAGGCTGGCCTTGTGGGAGTGGCCGCTCACCACGAGACCGACTCCTGCCGCAGCAGGTTGGATGTCCAGGTCCGCAAGCGAATGGACCATGTACACGGTAGTTCCGTGAAGAGCGGCTATCTCTGTTGCCGGCAGCAGCGAACACGGACCGGAAACGTCAATGTTGCCGCGAATCGCGGTGACCGGTGCAATCCGTGCGAGCGCTTCGAGAATAGCCACATCGCCTATGTCGCCTGCGTGCAGGATGTGGTCGACGCCAGCCAGCAGGGGGAGAACAGCAGGCCGTAGCAGTCCGTGCGTGTCGCTTACAACGCCGATTTGGAAATCGGATTCGCTCTTTGCCATTTCTCCTCGTCCTCCGTCTTTGGGAAAGCCTCTCCGGAAAAGCTTCTCTCACTAAAACCATAACGAAGTAGGTTCATGGCAAAGACGGCTGGCCCGAGGCAGACCATAATCGGATTCCATGCAGATCACACAGCAATCTGACGGCGGGCGAACGACCGCGAACGGGCAACTGGTGCGCGAGTACATGACGTGTCTGCGTGTGGAGCGTGGTCTGCGTCCCCTGACTTGCGAGAGCTACAGAAAAGATCTGGAGCAGATCTCCGAATTTCTGGAAGGCCGCAACCGCCTGCGCATCCATGCGGAACACGACGATGTTGCAGGATGGATGGAGCATCTTCGAACCCATGATCGTACCGATCGGTCGATTGCGCGAAAGCTGAGTTGTCTGCGTGGCCTGTACAAGTGGCTGTTGCTGGATAAGAAACTTGCTCATGATCCCACAATGCATGTGGAGGCTCCTTCTACCTGGAAGGTGCTGCCGAAGTCGATTGCAGAAGCGGAGACCCGGGCGATGCTTGAAAGCGCCGCGGTAAACGCGTCGCACCCGCAGGCGGACGCGTTGGCTTTGCGCGATCACGCGATTCTTGAGGTTCTGTACGCCGGTGGCTTGCGCGTGGGAGAACTGGTAGGTTTGCGCGTCGAAGACCTGCAGCTTGAACAGGGCCGCGCACATGTGCGCGGCAAGGGAGACAAGGAGCGGATCGTTCCGTTAGGAAATGCCGCATGCGAGGCGGTTCGGACCTACCTCGACCGCGGCCGCATCACGTTGCTGAAGCGAGGCATGCAGCGTACGTTGTTTCTATCGCACACCGGGCAGGCACTTACAACGCAATGGGTCTGGCACATCGTGAAAAGCTACAACACTTCCGCAAGCCCCCACAAACTGCGCCACAGTTGCGCTACCCACATGGTGGAGCACGGGGCGGACCTGCGCAGCGTGCAAATCATGCTTGGCCATGCAGACATCGCAACGACCCAGATCTATACACACCTCGCACTCGGACGTTTAAAGGAAGTGCACCGCCAGCACCATCCTCGCGGCAGCCGCAGACTGGCGAAGATCGCATGACCAGCCAACCACACGAACTTGCAGGCCGCTACCTGCACATGCTGCAGAATGAGCGCACGGCTTCCACCCATACCGTTCGCGCGTACACCCGAGAGATCGGTGGCTTCGTCGATTATCTGTGCCAGAGCCTCGGCGACGACGTTCACGTGGAAAACGTGGAGCACTTACACATTCGCGGATACCTCGCCGTGCTGTTCGACCGCGGACTTACCAAGGCATCCGTTGCAAGGGCGCTTGCGGCGATCCGTTCCTGGTTCAAATGGCTGGCAAAGGCAGGGCATGTGCAGCAGAATGCCGCGGCACTTGTGTCGACCCCTAAGCTGCCGAGGCACCTGCCGCGCGTACCCTCTGTCGAAGATGTGAACCGGGTTCTGGACCAAATCGAACATGCGGCACGCAAGCACGACGATGGTGCGGCCACGTGGCCGGAACGTGACCGCGTGATCTGGGAACTGCTTTACGGCTGTGGTATTCGTAATTCCGAGTTGGTCGGGATCGATCTGGCCGACCTTCACTGGTCTAACGATGCGATCCTGGTACGTGGAAAGGGCCGGAAGGAGAGATATGTGCCTCTTGGGGACGCTGCTGCCGAAGCTGTGCGCGCGTACCTGCCCCTAAGAGCAGATACGCTGGCATCCGCCAGCAAGCTGCTGCTGCTGAGCGAGGGACCGTTGCTGATCAATCGTACCGCGCGGGGAAATGCGCGGCTTACCACACGGTCTGTCGGACGTATCGTAAAAGTCATTGCAGTCCGTCAGGGCCTGCCGGCGGACGTCCACCCGCACACCCTGCGGCACGCCTTCGGGACCCACATGCTGGAAGAGGGGGCAGACCTCCGCGCCATTCAGGAACTGCTCGGCCATGAGCGGCTCTCCACTACGCAGCGTTACACCCAGTTGACGGTCACCCAGGTACAGCAGGTCTACGACCGCAGCCATCCCCGGGCGTAGCCTGATATATTCTTTACAGAGCCCCGGCAGTACGCCATCCACATACGATCTAGTGGAGGCCGATCCCGCGGGCCTTCTTATTTGTTATGACAACAGCCGTTCTAATTGACGGTGGGTACTTCCTGAAGAGATTTCCCGCCTGCTACCCCAACAAAGATAGAGCCGACGCCGGGGTCGTAGCTAAAACAGCATTTCAGTTAGCCCTCGGTCACCTGTCAGAGAAAATCGGTAAGAG
>CALMAP010000131.1 GCA_937859825.1 uncultured Terriglobus sp.
CCTGAACAACCCGCGCAAACAGGCCAAGGTCCGGCAGCACCACAGCGGCATCCGCCACGACGGCTGGGGCATGGAGGCCCGCTTCCCCGCCTGCCAGGACACCCTCACCCTGCTCGAGACGCTGCAGAAGCTCTGGCAGCAGCAGCCCACCGGCCCCGCCTACCAGCGCCCGTTCTTCGTGGGCCTCACCCTAAGCCGCCTTCTGCCCGAGGACGAACAGCAACCCACCCTTTTCGGCGACCCGGACAACCGCAACGAACTCTCCCGAACGCTGGACAAGCTCAACCTCAAGTACGGCCACACCACCCTTCACTTCGCCGGCATGCTGCCTGCCCGCGACTCCGCCCCCACGCGCATCGCCTTTACCCAGATCCCCGTCCAGTACGGCGTGGATTACATGTGATTGCCTTACCACAAGGATTCCTTGCTTCAGAGGCTCTGCACTAGTAGCGTTAGCTGCATGCCACAGAAGGTCCAAGAAGACGAAGCTCGCATTACGCTGACCTTCAAGGGCGGTCTCGCAGATCGTAACCGGCTCCCTTTAGAGCAGGTAATCAGCACTTTGTCCGAGTTTCAGGCCCTCGTCCGTGAGGTGGGTCGAAGCACTCAGGCAGAGAGCGGTCGTATCGACGCGGATGGTGATTTTGGTCTCGAACTTGTCACATCCGCAAATGGAATAGCTTTCCGCAAGGGAAGTGTCAAGGCTGATTTCGTCGCCACAAAAGATACGGCGAACGCTCGTGTCACATTTCGCCGCATTTTGGCTGGGGTGAAGGAAGCTGAAGTTGGAAAAACTCGTCAGTCTACTCCCGCAGAGCAAGCCGTTGTTCGGCATATGGCGCGCATCGCGGCCTACCAAACTCATGCAAAGAACAACGTACTTTTGCAGATGAGCGGAGGTCAACGCAAGCAGAGTGCTCAGCTCACTTCAGTGGGCTATGCCAACCTTCATCAGGCACAAGCATCGAATCTTCGCGTTGAGTTGCACAGCATCTATGGTCGTCTGCTTGGCCTGCGAGATCGCGCTCAGTCTGAAGAAAGCGAGACACATTTTTGGGGCACACTCGTCGCTGACGATGGCGAGCAGTGGCGCCTGAAGTTTCCCGCCGCCAAGCTGAAAGAGGCCACACTGCTCTTCCGACGCCGGGTCGTTGTGGAAGGTACAGCGGTCTATTTTGAAGGCGGCACGCTGCGGCTCAACGTCGCCAACATCCTTCTTGATAAAGAACGGGACTACGTAAGGTTTTTCGAGGAGACTACAGGCGAGTCTTTTTTTGGGGATGTTAGTCGTGAAGAACTTCTAAAGGAGCTCTACGCCTGAAAACGCTAACTCCTCTCGTCTACTTCGATTCTCCAAACTTCATCCATCTCCTATCAGGATCGGGCGTAGCGCGGGTGCAAATCGGAGAACTCCTCAAGGAACTCCGACAGGAGAAAGCACGCATCTACACTTCGATCATCACTGTACAGGAGACAAGTGTGCTCTCCTTCCGGCAAGGCCGGTCAGGGCGGGACACGGCGGATGCCATCAGTAGCTACGCGCGGATCGTTGGCGTGGATCGCAGGGTCGCCCTGGCCGCCGCAAGATTTGAAGCGGACATCGCTGCTTTGGGTAAATTGCCACCAGACGAGCAGCTACCCACAAGAAGGAAGTGGGACTGTTTCCACTTGGCAACCGCTTCGGTACTAGGCTGCTCGATTCTTTATACCGGCGACAAGCGATTTCGGAATACAGCGAGCCGGTTAAAGCTCAGTGGATTAAGAGTGTTGGAGCCGGTGCCGACAAAAGCTTCGCTCTTCACCCAATCGGCAAAGATTCTTCCGATGCCCGGTAATGGTTCCTGAGAATGCTTGAAAAGAACAAGCTCTATTACGGTGACAATCTGCAGGTTCTGCGCGAGTACATTGCAGACCAGTCTGTCGACCTGATTTATCTGGACCCGCCGTTCAACTCCCGGCAGGACTACAACGTGCTGTTCGCGGAGAAGGACGGCAGCCGGTCCGCCTCCCAGATCACCGCCTTCAAAGACACTTGGGAGTGGAACGAGGAAGCTTCTCGCGCCTATGAAGGAGTCGTGGAGCAGGGCGGTCGCGTTGCTGAAACCATGCGCGCGTTTCGTACGCTTCTCGGCGGGTCAGACATGCTTGCCTATTTGTCCATGATGGCTCCACGCCTTGTTGAGCTACGGAGGGTGCTTAAACAAAACGGCTCTATCTACCTGCATTGCGACCCTACGGCAAGCCACTACCTGAAGCTTCTGCTAGACGGCGTCTTCGGTGTGGAACATTTTCGGAGCGAAATTGTATGGAAACGAACATTTGCGCACAGTTCATCCAAGCGGTTCGGTCCGGTTCACGATGTGGTTCTCTTCTCTGCAAAGAGTTCCGCTTACCTGTGGACTGATTTAAAGATTGCGCATGACCCCGAGTACATTAACAAACACTTTAGACAAGTTGATGAGAAAACGGGCAAGCGCTTCGCTGCTATAACACTTACCGGTTCGGGTATGCGGAATGGCGAGAGTGGTCGCCCATGGAAGGGTGTGGATCCTAGCAGAGTCCGACGGCATTGGGCTCTTCCGGGAGACATAATGGACGCATTAGCGATTCCGGCCGGTTCTGTACAGGAACGACTTGACGCTTTGGACGAACATGGATACGTCTACTGGCCTGATAAAGCAGACGGTACGCCACGCTTGAAATGGTTCGCTGACGATCTCAAAGGGATGAGTCTCGGTGATGTCTGGACAGATATACCGCCAATTTCAGCGAATGCGCAAGAGCGCCTAGGCTACCCGACCCAGAAACCCGAAGCCCTCCTCGAACGCATTCTGAAAGCCTCCTCGAACGAAGGCGATGTGGTGCTCGACCCATTCTGTGGCTGCGGTACCACGGTGCAGGTCGCGCAGAAGCTGAACCGGCGCTGGATCGGCATCGACATCACCCACCTTGCCATCGGACTCATCAAGACGCGCCTCGATGATGCCTTCGGTCACGATGTGCGTAAGACTTACGAGGTAATTGGCGAACCGACGGACGTAGCCGGTGCCGAACAGCTTGCCTCTGAGAACAAGTACCAGTTCCAATACTGGGCGCTTGGCCTATGCGGAGCGCGACCCGTCGAAGGCATCAAGAAGGGAGCGGACCGCGGCATTGACGGCCGCCTCTACTTCCACGATGACAACTCCGGCAAGTCGAAGCAGATCATCTTCTCCGTCAAGGGTGGCCGCAACATCGGCGTTGCTGAAGTGCGCGCCCTGATTGGCGTACTGGAACGGGAGAAGGCGGAGATCGGCGTCTATGTTTCCTT
>CALMAP010000132.1 GCA_937859825.1 uncultured Terriglobus sp.
AGAGCGCCTCAATGGCATTGAGGAGGTCAGCGGTTCGATCCCGCTAGGCTCCAGTACTTTACGACGATTTTCGTTGTTCTTGTACGACAATTTTATCCGGCTTATGCTCTTCGCATGGCCGATCCCGACAAGAAACCGGCGTTCGAGAAGGTGGGCGAGTGCCTGTACCGCTACGTCGCCACCGGCAAGTATTACGCCCGGTTTGAATCGAATGGGCGCGAGCTGCGCCGTTCCCTTGGCACCACCGACCGGGCACTGGCCAAGCGCAAGCTCGTGGATTTGCAGCGGGCCACGGCTCGCACCAGCGGGGCAGGGGACAGGCTCACCCTGGCGGACCTCTGCGACCGTTACCTGGCGACTGTTCAGAACCAGCGGGAGAAGACGATCTACCGCAAAGACGCTATTGCACGGCGGATAAAAGCCGACTGGCCCGGCGGAGCGGACGTGGTCATCTCCAAGGTGCAGCAGTCCCAGATCGCCGCTTGGCTGGCGTCTTACGACTTCGGCGTGCCTTCATACAACCTGCACCTGATGTTCGTGCGGGATGCCTTCTCCCTGGCTGTCGCTGATCATCTGCTGGCGGACTCGCCCGCCGCGGCGCTCAAGATCAAGAAGTCCAAGAAGCCGATCCGCAAGACGCCCTCCTTCGAAGACTTTCAGGCCATCGTGGCCAATATCCGCGGCATGGTACACAACCCCGATGCCCAGCACAGCGGAAATTTCGTGGAGTTCATCGGCCTGGCCGGCTTGGGGCAAGCTGAGGCGACGGCACTCACTTGGGGGGACATCGATTGAAGGCGGGAGCAGCTTACCACCTTCCGGCTGAAGACCAGCCGGGGCTTTGCCGTGCCTCTTTACCCCCAACTACGGCCGCTGCTGGAGCGGATGCGCCAAGAGCGTGGTGGGGATCCGCCGGGAGACGAGAAGGTGTTCCAGGTGCTCAATGCAAAGAAGGCCATCTCGGCGGCCTGCAAACGCCTTGGCCTGCTGGCGTACAGCCACCGGTCCTTTCGGCGCATGTTCATCACTAGGTGCATCGAAAAAGGCGTCGATGTGAAGGTCATCGCCGAATGGCAGGGCCACCGCGACGGCGGCAAGCTGATCCTGGACACCTACAGCCACGTGGCTCCGAAGCACTCCACGCGGATGGCGAAGCTCATGAGCGATACGGATTAAGCCCTTATAGAACACGGCTTATCAGGCAAGCTTACCTTGTTCTTGGGACAATATCTTACCAATCATCCTTGCCGTTTCCTTCTCCTGAGCACGTGCTTTATTCACGCGCTCAATTACTTCCGGTGATGAAGCATCTTCGTAAGGCGAGGATACCCTAGTTAGTGTCAAGAATCGTGCGATCTCCTCTCGCTGGCGCGGAGGAATATCGCGAGGATCGCGGTCATCTGAAGCCACATCGTAGTATCTTTGCAGCGCCTTGAGTTCGAGCGTCGCGAAATTCAATGCCTTCTTCCATGCATCCTCGTCATATTTGACCCCAGCATCACGCAGATCAACGACTTGGTCGGCGAAACCAAATTCGTTCTGCATGTCTTCGATGAACTTCTCCGTTTTGTAGCGCGCAAGTTCGTAAAGATGATTGTTACGGGCGTTCTCAAGAATGGCCTGCAAGCGAGCGTGCCGCTCCAAGTTATGCATAGTCTCGCCCCATGCCCTTGATAGAGGCTCTGGATCTTCTCGGTGCGCCCGCACTAGATCGAACAACTCACGGCTGTATTCGACCTTTGTCGATGGCGAACCTTTGATTTGCGACCAGAGGGTCCGAGCTTCAGCAGAAGGGGCAATGGGTTCGGATAGCCTGTTATCCAGCAGCCAATTTAGATCGACTCCGGTCTCAAGCGAGATCCGTGTGGCCAAGGACTCACTCAACTTCAGATGGCCAAGTTCGACCGCCTGGATTGTTGCCCGAGAACACTTTACATCGCCCGCTAACTCCTTTTGCCCATATCCAATTTCAAGCCGAAGGACGGCAAGTGCGTGACGCAAAGGCGAACGTTTCATGCTGAAAACATAGCATATAGGCAATGAAGATCAACATTAAATTTGAACGCATAAGCAATGTTGATATGCTTTGAGTCGTGTCTCACAGCATCCCAACTAACCAATTACAGGCGACAATTCCCCGCGGAGCGTTAAAGCTCAAAGAAGCAGCCGAGTACCTCGGCGGAGTGAGCGAACTGACCGTGCGGCGTTTGGTAGCACGTGGTCTTTTGAAGGCGAATCGCGCTACACGCCATCTTCTGTTTAGTGTCGAAGAACTAAATCGCTTCCTCGCACAATAACAAACCCTCACCGCCTGAGAACGGTGAGGGTTTGTGAGTGAGATTATCCTGACGGCAATCGGATGTTCTCATAAGCAGGCCACACGTTCAAGGGCATTTCTGCCCATGAAAATTAATGTATCCGCTCCGCCGTTTAGTAGCGGCACGCTGATTGCGCTTTCCATTGTTGAACGCGCGCGGCGCTACCTTGCCACTTTGCCCCCGTCCATATCCGGCAGCGGAGGACACGATGCCGCCTTCCGCGCGGCCTCTTGCCTCACGCATGGATTCTCCCTGGACGAGGCAACCGCATATGCGTTGATGGCCTCGGAATTCAACCCGCGGTGCCAGCCGCCTTGGTCACCTGCCGAGTTGGCACACAAAGTCCGCAGCTCGATGGGCGCACCCGCGGACAAACCACGCGGTCACCTGATAGGAGAGCTGGCTGACATTCCGGCCACGCTCCCCGGATCTTCTCCGAAGTGGCCGGAAACGAACATGGAAGAGATTCACCGGATCACCGCTGCCGGCCCGACTGCACTGGAGTTGTGGAAGCGCTCACCCGAGCTTCTCGACGTGGACGACGGCAGCAACGGAGCGGACATTCTCCTTGGCCTATTCGGAGACGGCACTCCCAAGGGTCCGCTTCTATGCATTGGGAAGAGCAACGCCGAATTCGCTACTCGACCGCTGTCCACTTGGGTCAGCAAAGACAATCTCGACGGGGGTGCACTTGTGGTTCCCTCGCCGATGTCGGCCCGGATCGGGCACACGAAGGATGGCCGGGAGAGCGAACACACGCTGGAGAACACCGGCCCGCGCCGGTTCCTGGTGGTCGAGTTCGACAAGGGCACGGCGGACGATCACGCCGCGCGCCTGTGGCACCTCGCCGAGTATGGCTCGCTCGTGCTGGTGGTACACAGCGGAGGCAAGAGCCTGCACGGCTGGTTCTACTGCGCCGGTCAGCCGGAAGCCGCCCTGCGCAAGTTCATGGCTTACGCAGTCAGCATCGGGGCGGACAAAGCGACCTGGACCAAAAGTCAGTTCGTCCGACTGCCCGCCGGGCAGCGTGAGAACGGGGTGCGCCAGTCTGTTTTCTACTTCGACCCCGCGGCCATCAACAGAGGGGAGGCAACGCTTTGAGCGAGCCAGACAATATCGTTCGTCCCAAGGGATTCGGCGCCGTTCCAGATGTGACCGCCGCGCCAGCCAACAAACAGGCCGAAGCAAAGCAGACCTTGCCGCCGATCGAAGACGCTGCGGAGATGCTTTTAGCCGAGGTAGGAACGCCGCCGGACATCGTCAAAGGACTGATGAGCCAGGGGGCAAAGGTGTCATCGGCGGCGGCAGCAAATCGTTCAAGACGTGGATTCTTCTCCCTCTGGCGCTCTGCGTCGCCACCGGCAGCGAATGGCTCGGTTTTCCTACGGCACAAGGAAAAGTGCTCTACATCAACCTGGAGATCCAACGTGGCTTCTTCCGCATCCGGCTTAGTGAGATCAGCAAGGCGGCGCGCGTGCCGGTTAGCAACCTGGACGTGTGGAACCTCAGAGGTCAGGCAGCGGACATCTCTCTGCTTATCGGCGAGATACTACAGCGGGTTGGACAGCAATATTCACTCATCATCGTTGATCCAATCTACAAGGTACTCGGGGGACGGGACGAAAACGCAGCCGGCGATGTTGGCGGGATGTTGAACGAACTGGAGAGGTTGGCCGTGGCCTCTGGGGCCGCCGTGATGTTCGGTGCTCACTTCAGCAAGGGCAACCAAGCCGGGAAAGAATCCATTGATCGGATCGGAGGAAGTGGAGTATTCGCCCGCGATCCTGACACGATCCTAACGCTGACCAAGCACGAGGAGGAAGAGGCTTTCACGATAGACAGCATCCTTCGCAACCATGCGCCAGTGGAGCCATTCGTCGTGCGCTGGCAATACCCCCTGATGCAGCGGGATGGCAGCCTTGACCCGGCCAAGCTGAAACAGGTGCAAGGTAGGCCGAAGCTTCACAGTGCGGAGGATCTTCTCAATGTCCTCGGCAGGGACGAGAAGACGTATAGCGAGTGGTTGGAGGCAGCGAAAGAACACGCCGGAATGGGCAAGGCAACCTTCACTTCCTTGAAGCGAGAATTGATGCAATCCGGTCAGGTTGCTCAGTCAAGAATCACCCAGAAATACGAGAAGGTCGGAAAGGTCGGAAAGTAGTTATCGACTTTCCTGACCCGGTACAGGTCGGAAAGGTCGGTAATCCTTTAGGATACCGACCTTCCTAACCCCGCAAGAATCACCCAATACATGAGAGTAACAATAGACAGTCGCGAGCCTTGGCCCCATCCATGGGCACCCTACTTCTCTGCGGACGTCACCCTGGAACGTGCCACGGTCGAGACCGGAGACGTGTGCCTCTCAGCTCTTCTGGACGGTGCGGTTGTGGAAAGAAAGACCGTTCCCGACTTCCTCGCCGCAGTCGGACGTGAGCGAAAACGCTTCGATCTAGAGATCAAGCGCGCTCGGTATTGCGGCAGCTTCGTGATCATCGTGGAAGGCACCTACGGCGACGTGATAGCGGCCAACCGCGCGCGCGGTCTCATCTCGGAAGCCGCCATTGCTGGCACCATAGCCACTTGGACCCGCCGTGGCGCACCGGTTCTTTTCGCCGGCGGCGTCCATGCAGCAGCTGATCTTGCCTACCGATTCCTCGCTGGGCAAGTGCGCGAGATCGAGCGCGCGGCTAAGGCCGTCGCCAAAGCTGGGCGTGATCGTCCTACAACCATTCCAGAACAACGAACTCACCCATGATAACTGAAGTCAGAACCTACTTGGCTGCCGCCGCCGAAGTCATCACCCTTTCCGAGACAGGCATCGCCGAGTTGCAGGCCGGAGGGCTGTCGTCTTCCTCAGCACAACTCATCTGCCAGTCGCTCAAGAAGGAAGCTCGTGCTGCACGCGGTTACGCCAAACTGGGCGGCATGCCTGTAGGCGAACGCAATGCCCTGAGGGCACTCGCCAACCACGCCGACCGGCTACGCACCCAAGCACTCAAGCTGCGCTGACAAAACGCAGGGTCCTTCCTGAAGGATTTCACACAGGGCAGGTTCTGAGGCAATCCAATCCGCTAGCTGGAAATTCTCCATAGGCCTTGATGTTTATCTAACCCAATCAGAATACCCGATGAAAACACCCGAAAAACCAAAGGAAAAAGGCGTTGTAAACCGCGCCCAACTCGCTGCCCTCATGTCAATCTCGTTGCCCACCGTGGATTCTTGGGTGGCTCGCGGCTGTCCGGTAGAACAAACCGGTGACCGCGGTCGTTCCTACAGCTTCAAGCTGGCCGACGTGGTTGGCTGGCGTATCAAGGATGAGCGTAGGCAGCAGGGGCTCGCTGGGATGGCTGGCGATGCTTCTATCACCGATCCGGTCCACAACCCGCTGCGACGCCTCTGCTCCGATGCCGTCGAGAGCTTCTTGCACTTGGCTTATGGGCGGGGACTGGTCGAAGGCATGGTCGAGGACTTGACCAAGCTGGGTTGCGAGCACGCTGCGGCCACACGCTTTGTTCTGGGGATCTACCAGACGCAGCGCATCGTCTTGGATGAGTGGACAGCAACCGATCACTTCGACAAGGAACTTGGCGGCATGATGGATCGAACTGTGTCGCGCGGCAATCCTGGTTTGCCGCTCATCCCCGGCCCGCTACCGGTGGAAGAACAGCATCAGGTCGCTCCAGGCATCGAAGCTCTGTGATCTTTCCCCGATAAAGTGGACACGCGGAAGTGCTATCGACAGGAAGCAC
>CALMAP010000133.1 GCA_937859825.1 uncultured Terriglobus sp.
CTCCCAATCCCCCGTCCTATCTGGCGCGAGCTGTGGGATCTGACCGGACACGCCGTTGGACGAAGACGGAGAACCGGTGGTCAACCGAGAGGCCGGCTGCAGCTTCAGGGAACCCGATTCTACGCGATTTGGCATGGATCGTGGCGGCAGGGGCATTGGGCGTGGGCATCGTACTGGCCCTGCTGCCTGCCGCGGGCCATGACCAGCTCTGGTGCCTGTACGTCGCCGGGCGCATGCTCAACGGTGCCCGCCTTTATGGTCCGGAGATTTTTGAGTCAAACCCGCCGCTTATCATGTGGCTCTCCGAATTGCCAGTTGCCCTTGCCCGCGTTCTGCACGTGGAAAGCACGCTGGCCGCAAAGCTACTCACCCTGATTGCTTTCGGGGCGTGCTACCGCTTCACCCTGATTTGCCTGCGGCGCTTGTTCGCGGACAGCAACGATGAGTTTTCTGCTTCCACTCTCGCAGCTCCACTTGCAGTCTTTTTTGCACTGGCTGGTCTGTGTGTCCCGGCGCGAGACTTCGGTCAGCGGGAACACCTGCTCAGCTTTCTCGTCTTGCCCTACCTTGTGCTCGCGGCGGATAAGCGCAGGTCGTCTATAGGCCTTCGAACCATAGCGGGGATCGTGGCGGCCGTGGGCATCTGCCTGAAGCCGCAGCAGGCATTGCTGCCGCTCATGGTCGAAGCCCTGCTGATTGTGCGCGCCCGATCTTTTCGTTCGTTACGCCGGCCAGAGCCCTGGACGCTGCTGAGCGCCTGCGGGCTCTACGTCGTTGCGATACGAGGACTCACCCCGGAGTACTTCTCGCAGACGCTGCCAATTTTGCGGGAGACGTACTGGGCGATTGGCCATCTTACCGGCGCAAGGCTGGTTCAGGAGAGCTGGCAGTTGCAACTGCTTGCCTGCATCTCCATCGGTTTGCTTTGCGGAGGCCGGGTGCGTCACGAACTTTTCTATGCGGAAAGAAATCTCGCACAGATAATGCTTGCAGCCGGGCTGGGCGCAGATTTGGCCTACCTGCAGCAAGGTACGGGGTGGTACTACCAGCAGCTTCCTGCGTTGGTCTGCTTCCTTGCTGTACTGATGCTCATCACCAGCAGGGTAATTGCAAAACGAGCAGACGTTACATTCTCCCGTTCCATGGCTTCTCTCCGCTGGCCAGTTGCTGCGCTGTCTCTGGTGGCCGTTTTTCTAACGCTACACTTCAGCGGCTACCCAATCCACCGGGAGCGCGCCTTCGCCCTTACCTCACCCGACCCGGAGATCTTCCGTGGTTTACCGGCGGGCGCTCCGGTTGCGATCCTGACGACATCCGTGGACGAAGCAATGATGCCGGTCGCGGCATTCCACTTCATCTGGGCTCAGCGCACGAACAATCTCTGGTGGCTGCCGGCAATTCTGCGCGGTGAAGCTGCAGAGAGCAACGCACAGCGACACCTGTCCCCTTCTCAAGTGCAGGAACTCGGAGAGCTTCAGCGACGCAACACTGCAGAAGACCTAGAGCGCTGGCGGCCCACACTCCTGCTGATGGAACGCTGTCAGGATCCTGCCGTGCGATGCCAGGTCATTGAGGACCTTTCCCCAGACCTGCTGCACTGGTTTTCGCAGGATGAAGCATTTCGCCGTGCTTTCTCTGCGTATCGCTTCGAGAGAACAGACGGACGCTTTAACGTGTACCGGCGGCAGGTCACAGCCCCTTGAAACTGCGCCCGTACAATTAGCAGAGCCAGAAATCTATTCCACGGCATAGGACTGCTTCGCAAGCTCATGCGTATTTATCCGTTCCGCGCGCTTCGTTACGATACCGGCAAAGTCGACCTGACCGACGTGGTGACCCAGCCGTACGACAAGATCTCGCCCGCAATGCAGGACGCCTACTACGAGCGCAGCCCCTACAACCTGATTCGCGTAATTCTCGGCAGGCGCGAGCCCGATACGGATCAGGACAACGTGTACACGCGCGCAGCAAAGTCTCTGCAGAATTGGCGGCGTGAAGGCGTGCTGGTGGAAGAACAGCAACCGGCACTTTTCGGTTATGCGCAGCGGTACACCGTGCCCGGCACGTCTGAGGTCCGCGAGCGGCGTGGTCTTATCTGCCTCGGCCACCTGTACGACTACGCAGAGAGAGTCGTCTTCCGGCACGAGCAGACGCTGAGCAAACCGAAGTCAGACCGGCTCTCACTGTTTAAGGCGACACGCACCTACTGCGAGCAAATTTACATGCTCTACAGCGATCCCGCGTTTACCGTGGAGGAGCTGATCTTCGGCAACAAGTCGGGCGAGCCTTCGATCAAGCCAGACCAATCTGTGACGGACGAGTATGGCGTAGTGCATATGGTGTGGAAGGTCACCGATCCGCGGGTCTTGAACCTGATTGTGACCGCGCTGGCTGATAAAAAGCTGATCATCGCCGACGGTCATCATCGCTACGAGACGTCTACGACTTACGCCCGCGAACGCGCGGCTGAGCTTGGCTTTCAGGACCCAACGAGTAACGTGGCATCCGCAAGCGAGGGCAGCTTCGGCAAACCCGGCGAATCGCCGTCAGAATCAGCGGATGAGCAACCCAGGGTGCAGTTCCCGACTCCGCCATTCCCGGAGGCAGCGATGATGATGACTCTGGTGAATATGTCGGCCCCGGGAATTACGATCCTGCCCGGACATCGCGTCGTTTTCGGCTTGGCGGATTTTTCCACGGCAGAGTTCCTCGAGAAAGCAGGACCGTACTTTGAAATCGAGCAGTTGCAATCGGAGAAGACCTCACCGGCTGCCGCGGTAGTCTCAGACGCGGAGTCGCTCGATTTTGCTTCAGACCTGCTGCCACCGCTGAATGCAACGCAAGGTGTGGCCTTTGTGGCGGCAACGCGGGAAGGCAATTACCTGCTGCGCGCCAAAGCGGACGCTGTAAATGAGGCTTTGGCCGAAATCAAGCCGCTGCAGCGTGAGCTCGATGTAGTGCAGCTTCACGCGCTGGTGCTGGAGAAGCTGCTGGGCCTTACGCCGGAGAGCATTCGCGATCAGAAGAACCTGCGTTACCTGCGGTCGGCACCGGAATCGACCGCCCAGGTGGAGCGTGGCGAGGCGGATATTGCCTTCCTGGTGAAGGCCGTCACGCTGGACCAGTTGCAGCGCGTGTCGCTGAGTGGCGACGTGATGCCGCAGAAGTCGACCGACTTCTATCCCAAGCTGCTGAGCGGCCTCGCCTTCTACGCGCTGGATGGCCAGCCTGAAGCATAGTCGGCGTACAACTAGAAGCAGTGCGATTGCCGTGAAGCGTGCCCTCCAATTTACTTTGCTGCTCTGCCCGATGCCGCTTGCCGCACAGCGGCTGACGGTCGTAATCGATCCTGCGCGCGGGGGCACGGAGTACGGCGCGCGCATCGACCAGCGCACCTACGAGAAACAGGTGACGCTCGATCTTGCCAACAGGCTGAAGTCATTGCTAGCGGCCCGTGACTTCGACGTGGTGCTCACGCGCGAAACTGACGCACTCGTATCCAACGATCAGCGTGCCGCCCTGGCAAACCAGTCGAAACCAGTTGCCTGTCTTCTGCTGCACAGCACCAGCAGCGGTAACGGTCTGCACTTGTTTACGTCATCGCTGCCACCGGCAACTGCTTCGAACTCCGGCGTGCTTTGGGACGAGGCACAGGCTCCTTATGTCCAGCGCTCGGAGCGTCTGCAAACCGACCTTGCCACGGCGTTTACACGGTCGAAGATACAGGTCTCGAGCGGCCACACGTGGATTCGTCCGCTCGACAACATGCAATGCCCCGCCCTGGCGATCGAGGTAGCTCCAGATGGCAGTACCAACGCTGCCGACCGCTCGTATCAGGGCCGCATCGCCGATGCCATCGCGAGTTCCCTGCTGCAGTGGCGCAGCCGTGCGGACATCATGCAGTCGATCGTCGCTCCGGTGCATGAAGTACCGGCAACGACCCAGCCTGTTGCTCCGAAGATACCTGCTGCTGGGGAAACAGTGAGTACATCCACGATCACTGCGAAACCAGCGGCGGAAACGAGCGCAACTTCGGCGGATCA
>CALMAP010000134.1:0-2722 GCA_937859825.1 uncultured Terriglobus sp.
CGCCGCTGCGGAGGCCTTATTGAGATGCGCAAGCAAGGGCCGGGCGCGCGCTCCACTTACTGGTGTCCAGACTGCCAGCCGTGGATCGCTTCATCCGCCCAGATTGCTGCCGGTGCCGCGCAGACCGAAGCACCCAAGGGTTGGAATGGGGCGATCCGGCGCATCCGGGTCGGTTGCTGAACCGTTTTCTATCCACTTTAGTTGCACTACCTGTCATTTCGATCGGAGCGACGGTTTTACCGTCCCGCACCGGAGAAACCCGCATCGTTTTTGAGTAGCTACGAACTGCTGTGAACCCTCACGGAACCATGCAGGTTTCTCCGCTACGCTGCGCTCCGGTCGAAATGACAAGTCTAAGAAGGGCGAGAGGACGAAGAGCCTGCATTTGACTGCAAGCTCGCCGGGGTTACTCCGTCGAGCGCCGCACGGGCCGATCGCTTAACCGTCGCCGATCTTTTTCCGCGGCAGGCGGTACAGACTTACGCATCCTCTTCGGCCTGGCATCCGGCTTTTCGACAACGGCACGCATCCAGTAATCGCCGTGCTCGTCAACCTCGATGCCGTGGACTTCGCGTTCGAAGCCGGGGAAGCGCTTGCCGAAGGTCTCCATTGCCAGCATCAACTTCATTACCGGGGTGTTCGGGCCACCGAGGCGCTCGCCGGGCATACTCATTGGGATTCCGGGAGGATAGGGGACAAGCATCACAGCGGCAATGCGACCAGCCATCTGCTGGAAAGGGATGGACTCGGTCTCGCCCTTGACCAGTTTCTGGTAGGTCTGCGCCGGAGTCAGCACGGGATCGAAGTCCTCATCGCAGCTCTCGTTTACCAGCCCGGGCAGATTCAGCTCAAGCATTGCCTGGTGCATCTCGTCGGCAAGCTCTTTCAGGGTCGCATCGCGGTAGCGCGCCGGGTACTTGGCGACGAGCTCAGGCAAGGCTTCTTCGAGTGATGCCTCTGTATCATAGAGCCGCTTGAACTCAAAGAGGTTCTCAAGCAGCGCGCCCCACTTGCCTTTGCTGGTGCCCACGGAAAAGAGCACCAGTACGGAGTAATCGCCAGTACGCGCAATTTCCACGCGGCGGGAATCGAGGAACTCCGTCAGGATCGCGCCGGGACTGCCCCACTCGCCGAGATGCCCCTGTGCATTCACGCCCGGAGTGAGGATCGTGACTTTGCTGGGGTCCAGCATGCAGTATTCGTCGGCAATGTCGGCATCCTGAAAGCCATGCCAGTCCTGGCCGGGCTTCAATGTCCAGCACGAAGGCTCGGACTCCAGCAGGGAGTCGGGCGCTTCTTCCAGAACGAGCGTTTCGCCCGTGGCTGGATTGGTGACGACCTCCGGCTGAAAAAGCCGGAAGAACCAGCCGTCGCCATTGTGCTCGGCTGCGCGCAGGCGGTGCGCGACGGAAGCCATCGCCTTACGGAAGGTGATCGCGTCCTGCATCGTTTCAGACATGAGCGTCGGGCCGGCGGGCTCATCCATCATGGCTGCAGCAACATCGAGCGAAGCGATCAATGGGTAGAACGGCGAGGTGGTGCCGTGCATCATGAATGCCTCGTTGAACTGATCGAAGTCCAGCGGTGCGCGGTCCGATAGCTTCACGTGGATCATGGAGCCCATCGAGAAGGCTGCCAGCATCTTGTGCGTGGACTGCACGGAGAAGATGGCGGGCCGGTCGGGCATTTCGTCCGGTACGCCCATCGCGTAGCGGTGCTTGTAAATCTTGTGAAATTTGGCGTAGGCGTACCACGCCTCGTCGAAGTGGATGCGGGCAACGCTGGGTGAAAGTTCGGCCACCACGCGATCCACGTCGTAGCAGAGGCCGTCGTAAGTGGAGTTGGTCACCACAGCACAGCGCGGCTCCATCGAGGATGCACCGGCGCAGAAAGGGCTTTTGGCGATGAGTTCCTGAATGGACTGCTGGCTGAAGCGCTTCAGCGGCACGAGGCCGATCATGCCGTAGCCGTTGCGCGTGGGCTTGAAATACACAGGCCGCGCGCCGGTAACGGTGAGCGAGTGGCAGATGGATTTGTGGCAGTTCGCATCGGCCAGAACGATATCGTCCTGCGCAATAATGCCGTGGCCGACGATCTGGTTCGAGTTGGATGAGCCGCCGAGAACGTAAAAGGTCCAGTCCGCACCGAAGATGCGGGCGGCATTCCGCTCGGAGTCGCCGGGAGGTCCAACGTGGTCCAGCCACGAGCCCATCTGCGCGGTGGAGATGCCGAGGTCCGACCGCAGCAGCGTTTCGCCGAAGAAGCGATGGAACTCCATGCCCACTGGGTGCTTCAGGAACGCGACGCCGCCCATGTGGCCAGGCGCGTCCCAGGAGTAGGCACCCTGGTCGGTGTACTTTTTCAGCTCGCGGAAGTAGGGCGGCAGCAACTGCTCGTGGTATCGCTCCACGGCAAAGTCCACGCGATTGGCGATGAAGGCAGGCGTGTCGCCAAACAGGTGGATGTACTCATGCACCTGCTTGACCACTTCGAGTGGCAACTCCGAGACGAGCGTGCGGTCGGCGATGAGGAAGATCGGGATCTTCTTGTTGCGGCGGCGTACGGCTCGCAGTATCTGCAGGGCCGCTCGCTCGTCGAACTGGTTGTCACCTTCCAGGTCCCAGTCCAGCAGAATGGCCGAATGGGACGGGGCGCTCAAGACGAGCCCCCCGCCCTCGTACGGCGGCGACGTGCGGCCCCGCGCGGAACCCGCGTAGCCGAT
>CALMAP010000134.1:2732-5832 GCA_937859825.1 uncultured Terriglobus sp.
ACAGGCCATCTTCCGGCGGCGAGGGGCGGACGACGGCGTAACCCTCTTCGCGAATCGCGTCCACAAGTCTTGCCATTGCGCGGTCCGAAACGGAGTCGGTTTCGCCCACTTCGCTCGCAATGAGCAATACCCAGCGGCCTTCATTCATCACTCCCCTATGGTAATTGCACGGTCGGTCCGGCGAAGTCTGCCCAGCTTGAAGATTCATCGAATCAATATCCGGGAGATTGCGCATTGATGTTCAATCCACACGACGTTTTGTCAGTTCCGTCGGGATGTACGTCGTCGCTGGTTTTTCTTTGCGATTCGGGCTTGCTACGCTAACGTGCACACATGCGACTTGGGTTGAAAATGTCCTTTTGCCGTGTGGTAGCGTCGGTGCTGTCGATGTTTGTCACGACCGGCGCGGCGCTGTCCATGGCACCTGCCGTGCCGAACGGGCCTGTCCAACAGTTGAGTGAGCGATTCTGGACCTGGCGCGCCACGGAACAGCCGTTCACAGAAGACGATATTCCTCGTATCGAGCGACCGGCTGCCTTTGTTTCACGTTGGACGAAGAGTGATGCCGCTGCCTATCGCGAAAAGATTGGTCAGTTCGAGCAGGAGTGGCGCGCGCTCGCGGTGAGCGATGCGCCGGTCGCAACGCAAGTGGATTGGCGGCTGCTCGGCTCCGCGATTGCGCGGGTGCGGTGGGAACTCGATGTTTTGCCGGACTGGAAGCGGAATCCGCGCTTCTATGTGGACCAGGGGCTCGGCGGCGTCTATGCGGCGGTGCTGGTGCATCCGTTCTCCGACGCGCAGAAACGAGAGATGTCAGTGCGACTTGAGAGCGTTCCGCGCCTTCTGGAGGAGGGTCGCGCCAACCTTACGGACATGCGCCGCCCCTATGCAAACGTCACGATGGAATACCTGAACGGCATCGAGAAACGTATGCAGGCGTTCCGCGATGCCGTCCATGCTGAAGCAGGGCTGAAGCCACAGGAACTCGCTGCATTCGACAAGGCAGAGAATGCTGCCGCGAGCGCTCTCGTCGCCTTCCGGGAATGGCTGCGCACACAGATCGCAGCTATGCCGCAGCAAACGGCGGTGGGTCGCGAAAGCTATCTCTGGTTCCTGCGCAATGTGGCCCTGTTGCCGTACACGCCGGAGCAGATGTTGGCCATTGGCGCGCAGGAGTTTCAGCGAGCGGTGGCATTCGAGGCGCTACAGGCAGCGGCCGATACGGGCCTGCCGCCGGTGCCGGTATACGCGTCCTCTGCGATACAGGCTGCCGAGGAGGTGAAGCAGGAAAAGCTGCTGCGCGCCTACATGGTCTCTCACGGCATGCTGAGCGAACCGGCCGGCGTGCGGCATTACTATTATCTCCCGATTCCCGCCTATGTGAAGGCACTCGGCCTCGGCGTGACCGACGACCTTACCGGGCCGACTCGCCTTGACCGGGACTCTTCCAGCTACAAGGAGACGCCGAGCGCCGATTCCGGCTTCTTCAGCGCCATCACCGCGCGCGACACGCGCCCGCTGCTGATCCACGAGGGCGTACCCGGCCACTATTACCAGATGGCCTGGAGTTGGCATCACCCTGACCCGGTGCGTCGTCACTACTACGACTCGCAATCCAACGAGGGCATCGGCTTCTATGCCGAAGAAATGATGCTGGTGGGCGGACTGTTCGAGGACCAGCCGAAGACCAAAGAAGCCATCTATCGCATGATGCGTCTGCGGGCGCTGCGCGTGGTCGTCGATGTGAAGCTGGCCATCGGTGCATTCACGCTCGAACAGGCGGCGCAGTATCTGGAAACTACCGTTCCCATGGACCGCGGCACCGCGCGCAGCGAGGCCGCTATGTTCGCTTCGACACCGGGACAGGCCATTACCTACCAGATTGGCAAAACCGACATTCTCCGCTTGATGACGGACGCGCGGCTGCAGCAGAAAAGCGATTTCAACCTGCAGCGCTTTCAGGACGCCGTGTGGCTGAACGGCAACGTTCCTTTCAGCCTGCAGCGTTGGGAGATGCTCGGCGACAACAGCGATGTGCCCGTCCTGCCCGCCAGTTTTGACGGCCCAGGTCAGCATCATTAGCCGTTTGTCCTGTCTTAGGACAACGAAGCCACGCGCGTAGGGTGCTCAGACTCATACACTCGGGACAGGAGTTATGCCGTGAGCACCTTGATGAGAGGACCGGAGCGCAGGCAGCAGAAGCGTTACCACTGCTGCGGCCCCGTGAAGATCGTTCATCCGCAGTCCCGTGTCGAGGTTCCGGCCACTATTCAGGACATCAGCCTGACGGGCTGCTCGCTTCGGCTGCGACATGCAGACTGGTATGACACCGATTCCGATGTGGAGTTGAACTTCAAGACCAGCTACTTAACCTTCCGGGCGATCGGTTCTGTACGCGACTTTGCCGAACAAGACCTGCTGGTGCGTATCCGGTTCGTGCACCTCAACGAGCGCGGATGGTCCGACATTCTCGGCTTCATCCGCGACCAGGGCGACGACTGGAGCCTGGCGCTCCAGAAGGGTGAAGTCACGGTCGCAGTAGCGGCCTAACCTCGAACACCTCTGCCGAAAGATGCATCCAAGTTGTGCAGAGGTGCGCTGAGACATGCGAGCGAACAAGCTGATTTTGATTGCGGCATTCACCCTTCTGGTTCCTGCTCTGAAGGCGAACAGCCAGAGTGACAACCAGACAGGGAGCGGTAAGAAACATCACGGGAAAAGCACGGCTGGCGAGTACGGCAGCGGCGCAGGCGATGCCGGCAAAGGTGCCGCCGGCGGAGCGGGAAATGCGGCCAAGGGCGCGGGTGACTACGCCACGCTGCATCCCGTAAAGGGAACCGAGGCAGTGGGCAAGGGCGGCAAGGACGTAGGCGTCGGCGCAGCCAAGGGGACTGGCAAGGTTGTGAAGGGAACGGGCAAGGTCCTGACACACCCGTTCTAAACGCCATCGGCAAAGGCATTTCTTTGCGGGTGTGATTCAGGGCCAAAGGCCCGTCACATACCAGCCTGAGCCTAAGGCCCAGGCTGGTCGTCGCGAACGCACAAAGGGCTGAACGCCCGACACATAATCAGGCCCGCAGCAATTTGTTGATCGCGCCTT
>CALMAP010000135.1 GCA_937859825.1 uncultured Terriglobus sp.
GTGGATCTGGGAGACCCGCGATTCCACCACGCCGAGCGTGAGCCCGATTTCTTTCATGGTCAACTCCTCGTAGTAGTAGAGCGTCAGCACGAGGCGCTCCTTCTCCGGCAGCGCCTCGATGGCGTCCGCAAGATGCTGCTTCATCTCGCCCTTGAGGCAGCGGAAGAGTGGCTCATCTTCCGGAGAACCGGCCACATAGGCGAGTTCGTCATCGCCGGAATCTTCGTTGCGCTCCATGTTGAGACTGCCAATCTCCAGGCCCTTCAGTTCCCCGAGCAGCTGCTGGTACTGGTTCAGCGACATCTCCATCCCCTCGGCGATCTCCGCCTCGGTTGGCGCATGGCCCAGCTTCTGCGTTAGGGTGCGGATCGTCTCTTCCACCGCGCGGCCCTTGCGGCGCAGTTCACGCGGGCTCCAGTCCAGCGTGCGCAGCGAGTCGAGAATCGCGCCGCGAATGCGGAACTGCGCGTAGCTCTTGAACTGCACCTGCTTGGTGCGGTCGAACTTGGCGAAGGCGTCGATCAGGCCGACGATGCCGGCTGAAACCAGGTCATCCATCTCAACATGCTGCGGCAGCCGTTCGTGAATGCGGCGTGCCACGAACCGGACAGTGGGCAGGTGCTCCACCAGCAAGCGATCGCGTTCAGCCGGTGAGATCGGTGCAGGGCGGCTCTGGTAGGCGTTGCCGGTGGAAAAATCCACATTGCCATTCAGCATGGTTGGCGGCAGGTCGGCAAGTGGAAAATCCGCCCGTTTTGTCTGTTCTTCGCTCATCGTGTACTCCGGCATGGCTCTCTTAATTCCTTCTCATGTGCGCTTACGACTGTCCTACCGTACCGAGGCTTCGTACCCGGATCTCCTGGGGAATCTCGGTGGGAGAAAGCACCGTGACCTTCGGCAGAAACGGCTCAAGCCACCGGCGCAGGTGATAACGGGCCGGCGATGGACATAAGAGCACGGGAAGTGCCGAAGCACCGCCCTCTCCGGTTAGCCGTTTCACAGAGTCAAGAAGCTGGCGCAAAAAGCTCTGGGCGTTGGGTGCACTGCGGCGACCTTCGCCCAAAAGGCGCTTCGCCCCCTCTGGGTCAAATGTGTAGAGAATCTCTTCTTCCAGGGCGCGATCCAGCACAAGCACTGGTAATCCACCATCAGCGTCCAACAGCGGACGCACCAGTCCCCGGCCGAGGGATTGACGTACCTGTTCCGTGAGGAAGACAACATGTTTGTTGTGGGCGGCGTGTTCCACCAAGGTCTCAAGCACTGTGCCGAGATTGCGAATGGAGACTTGCTCCCGCAGCAATTGCTGCATCACTTTCTGGACTTCACCGAGGCTCATCAGTTTGGGTACAAGCTCTTCCACCAGCTTGGGATGCGTGTCGTTCACGGAGTCCAGCAGCCGTTTTGTCTCGGCGCGGCCAAGCAGTTCATGCGCGTGCCTGCGGATCAACTCCGCCAGGTGTGTTCCAATTACGGCCGTCTGGTCCACGACGGAGTAACCACTTGCAAGCGCCTGTTCTTCGAGACCCGGCTGAATCCACTTGGCTGCGACGTTGAATGCGGGTTCGCGCGTGTCTATGCCCTGAATGGGCCGTGCCTTCGGATCCGTATTGACCGCCAGCATGCAGTTCCCTTCCGTTTGCCAGCGACCAATCTCGATGCCCCGCAGAGAGACCACATACTCCCGTGGTTTAAGCCGCAAGTTGTCGGTGATGTGTACCGGTGGCACAATGAAGCCGAGTTCGGTAGCCAGGTGACGGCGCAGTGCGCGTACCCGGTTGAGCATCTGGCCGCCCTGCTTTTCATCGACCAGCGGAATGAGTTGGAAGCCGATCTCGAGCGTCAGGTCGTCGACCTTCAACAGTCCTGCAAGGTTTTCACCCGCAGCGGTATCGGCTGCAGCGGCACCTGCAGCTTTTGCACCCTCTTCGGTTTCGAGAGCGAGCGTCAACTCCGCAGGCAAGCGCCGGGCGAAGAAGAAGACCGCGCCGCCGATGCCGAGGAATGCCAGCTTCGGCAGTCCTGGGACCAGCGCCATGGCCGCAAGTACACCCGCGGCCATGTAGAGGGTATTCCTGCGCTTGAAGAGTTGCGTGCCGAGTTCTTGATCGAGCGTGCCCGCCGAAGAAGCGCGCGTGAGCACCATGCCGCCCGCAACGCTGACCAGCAGGCTGGGAATCATGGTGACCAGACCATCGCCAACCGTGAGGATGGTGTAGGTTTTGACCGCAGTCATCAGGTCCACGCCCTGCTGCAGCGTTCCGATCAGCAGTCCCGCAATGATGTTGATTCCGGTAATCAGGATGGTCGCCAGCGAATCGCGCTGATTAAAGCGCGCCGCACCGTCCATGGCACCGTAGAACTCTGCCTCGCGGGCGATCGCCTCGCGGCGCTTACGCGCGCCCTGCTCGTCGATAAGGCCGGCGTTCATGTCGGCGTCGATGGCCATTTGTTTCCCAGGCAGCGCGTCAAGTGTGAAGCGTGCCGTGACCTCGGCGGTACGCACCGCGCCGTGGCTCACCACCAGGAATTGGATCGCAATCAAAGCGAGAAACAGCACAAAACCAACGACATAGTTGCCACCGACGACAAACTGGCCGAACGCCTCGATCACTGAGCCAGCGGCCGCGGTGCCCTCGCTTCCATGCAGCAGGATGCGGCGGCTGGATGCCAGGTTGAGCGAAAGACGGAAGAGCGTCAGCAGCAGCAGCAGCGTAGGGAATACTGAGAGTTCGGTCGCCTTGCGTACCTGTACAGCCGTGAGGAACACCACCACCGAAGCGCCAATCGAAACGGCCAACAACAGGTCCATCAGAACGGCGGGCACCGGTACCAGCATCACGAATACGGTGCTGATCGCGCCGAGCGGCAACAGCATCTGCCTTAGGGCCGCCGTGTTTTTTCCTGCTGCTTTCTCTTCCATTCCTGTTCTCCTGTGGGGCTCTGTATTACTGCTGGGCCTCGACTTCGCCCGGCTCCATCACAATCCGGTTCGGCAAATTGAAATGTTCGGCTGCCCGCCCTGCGGAAGCTGCGGCTGCGCTGTAGCCCGCATAGCCGTAGCTGCCCTGCTGCTGGGTCTGCTGCGCCTCCCTGCGGAAGAGGAAGGCGAGCACCGCGGCAACGGCGGCATAAAGATCGAAAGGGATCGGCTGCCCCTCATCCACCAGGCGGTACAGCGACCGCGCGAGCGGAGGGTTCTCCACGATGGGCACGCCGGCCCACTTGGCTTCTTCACGAATTTCAAATGCGTGCAGATCACGCCCTTTACAGAGCACTTTTGGGGCCGACATGGTTTCGTAGCTGAATTCCAGGGCAACGGCGTAATGTGTGGGATTTGTAATGACGACGGTCGCCTTGGAGACATCGGCTTTCACACGGCGCTTGCGCATGGCTTGCTGGATCTGCCGGATACGGCCTTTCGTCTGCGGGTTGCCGTTGGACTCCTTTGCTTCGTCGCGAATCTCCTGCTTGCTCATCTTGAGCCGCTGGCCCCACTGATAGCGTTCCAGACCGTAGTCCAGCCCTGACCACGCAACGGAGATCCATGCGGCGTCCAGGGCAAGCTGATAGCTGCCATTCAGCGTTTCAGGCAGGCGCATCCCGCTCATGTACGGCGTGGCCACCAGGAGTTTGCGAAGCATCTGCAATCCGAGAAAAACAACGATGCCCGCTGGAAGCAGGCTCTTGCCGAAGCGAATCAAAGCGCGCGTTCCAAAGATCTGCTTGGCGTTGCTGAGAGGGTTCAGGCGTGCGGGCTTCCATGCAATCGCGTTGGGGCGGATCTGGATGCCGCCACTCTGCATGGCACCCATCGCCAGCGATGCAGCAAAGGCCCCCGCCATCAGCAGAAACAGAGGGGCAACACTGGGCAGGAGCGGCTTGGTACACGTCGCCAGCATCTCCGTGGGACCATTGAAGTTCTCCAACGAAGCGGACATTACACCGTAGAATCCGGTGCGCCAAAGCTGCACAAATTTCGTGACCGCAGAACCCAGCAGAATCAAACCGGCAAGCATCGCCGCGGCTGAGGTGAGTTCCTTGCTTTGGACCGTGTCGCCTTTTTCCCTTGCCTTTTTCTTCTTTTGTTCTGTCGCCTGTTCTGTTTTGTCACTCACAGGCGCACCGCTTTCTGCGCCTGGTCGAGCAATGCGGTGAAGTGCCGCTCAATCCAGCCCGGCCAAAGTGCGAGCGAGCCGATCAGAGTGACGTAGGAGACAAGAGACTTGAGCGGAACGCTCGCCACCTGCGCGGGAAGCGCAGGCGCCATGCGGCTGACGAGGCCGATCACCACCTCCACCAGCATGGCCGCGGCGACCACCGGAGCGGCAAGCTGCAGCCCGGCAAGGAAGATTCCCGAACCGGACTCCGCAAGCTGCTTTCCGCTTACAGCCGAGAGAAAGATGCTGCCCACCGGCAGCGTGACGAAGCTGTGCAGCAGCGCATTGAGCACCACGCGATGCAGGCCTGCACCCAGCAGCACCAGCACACCCAGCCAGCCGAACGCGGTGCCCAGAACGTCCGTCTCCACCTGTGAGTTCGGGTCCATCAGGTTCGCCAACGAGAAGCTGAAGCTGACGCTCATCATCGAACCTGCAAACAACAGGGCCTCGTTCATGAGGCTGAGCGTGAGTCCGATAAGAACACCAACGGACGCCTCTCCCAGCAGCGTGGCGACCGCAAGCTCAGTATGTGCATTGCGCTGTGCTGCAATGATCGGGGCCATCAGCGCGGCAATCGCAAAGGTAAGAATGATCTTGACCTTTGCAGGAACCCCAGCCGAATTGAAGATGGGAGCGAACGCGATCACACCGCCAACACGCAGCATGGCAAGCACACCTGCGTTCAGCAGCACCTGGATCGAGTTCTCTACCGGCTGGACGATCATGATTATCCGAGAAAACGGTGGAAGTCAGACCACAAGGACATGGTGTAGTGAATGGCGCGATGCAGGAACCACGGCATCATCACGACTCCGGCACCGAAGACGACGAACAGCCGCGGCACTGCGGTAAGCGTCTGCTCCTGCACGCCGGTCAGCGTTTGCAGAAGGCTTAGACCCACGCTCACCACACAGCCTGCAATCAGCATTGGCGCACTTAGAACAAGCGCTTCAATCAGCAATCTGCGTGCAAGTTCAGCAGCTTGATCGGGACCCATCCACGAACTCCTTAGAAACTCTTCAGCAACGAACTGACCAGCAGGTGCCAGCCATCGACCATAACGAACAGCAGGATTTTTACAGGCGTTGAGATCACCACCGGTGGCAACTGCACCATGCCGACCGATGTCGTTACGCTGGCGATGACAAGATCGATCAGCAGAAACGGCAGGAACAGAATGGCGCCAATCTGAAAGCCTGACTTCAGTTCGCTGAGCATGTATGCCGGAACCACCACGCGCATCGGAGCATCATTGCGCGAGTGCATGCGTTCCTGCATCGCGGCACTGCCGAAAAGCTCCAGGTCCTTGTCGCGCGCGTAGCGCAGCATGAACTGGCGGACCGGCTCAGACCCCTTTGCGATCGCCGTCTCGCCGTCCATGAGACCTGCGCGATACGGTGCGATGGCCTGCTGGTCTACCTGAGTGATCACCGGCTGCATGAGGAACCACGTCATCATCAGACCGAGACCCATCAGCACCTGGTTGGAGGGTGCACTCTGTGTACCCAGCGCCTGGCGAAGAAAGTGGAAGACGACCAGCAGGCGGACCAGCGGCGTCATCGCCAGGAGGATCGCCGGAACCAGTGTGAGGAGCGTAAGTCCGGTGACTACCGCCCAAGGCGAACTGTTGCCGATAGCCAAGGACTCCGCAATGCTCTTCTGGTGCGACGCGCCGGAGGGCGTCTCCACTGCGGTCGGCTTGGTGGGTGCTGTTGCCGCCTGAGACGCAGTCGCACTGCGAGGTGCCGTGGCCTTCACTGGAGCGGGTGCACGCTTCGCCCCCACGCGGCCAGCAACAGCCCGTTGTGCCACGCTGCGGAGCACTGGCTTCACGACATGTACCGGCTTCTGTGCCGCGGCAGCCGTAAGTGGCGTAAGTGCCAGCAGGATGCCCAATAGGAGACGTACGTTCAAGCAACACCATCTTGGTTGTAGTTCGCGGAAGTTCCGGTGACCGGCACAATCGTGGTCACACCGTCTGAGCCAAGCCCCGCAAGAAAGCGCTGGCCGTCGCACTCGATCATGGCAACGGAGCGGCGGGGCCCAAGGGCCAGTGTCTCGACCAGACGAAGACGCTGTTCACGAGGAGCGCGCATGCGAAGCCAGCCCTGAACGCGGTCCGCAAGGCTGTACGAGGGCGATGCAGCCTGAGAGGCATGCGGTGCGTTCTCCGCCCGCGAGGCAAAGCGGCTGGGCAGGTTCATCATCCGCGCTGCACCAGAAAGTCGGTCACGTAAACATCGATCACGTGCTGATCGACGTTCTGCAGCGCGTAGACCTGGCGCAGGTGCTTCTTGAGTGCATCAATGCCGCCCGCAGCTAGCAACTGTTCTGAAGTTTGGGAAGAAAGAACGGCCAGCGTGGTATCGCGCAAGGAGAGATTGGCCGGAGTTTCGACCTTCTCACCCTTGGCCCCGCCTTCAGGCTTTTCCGCCTTTTTCCCTTCAGATTTCGGTTCATCCTGCAGGCGCAGGCTGATCGTCGCCCGAAGATAGGCGCGGCCGCCCGGGTCAGACAGGTTGACCACCAACGGTTCTAACGCCAGAACGTGGGTCGGAGGAAGATCGTCAGGAGCCGTCTCGGCCGGGTGCGCCTTCTCGGCTACGGCTGCGCCGCCCGGGGCCGCAGGCATGAGCTTTGCCAACCGCCCGGAGTGGACGAACCAGAAGCCCACGCCAACAACGGCACCGAGCGCAACAACAACAGCCAGCAAAACTGCGATGAGGATCGGCAGGAGGCCGACTTTGGCCGGGGCCGGAGCAGGAAGAACGGTTTCAGGAGTAACTGCGGTGGTCGCCATGCCCCATATCGGTGCACGTTCGATGCCAGATTCGTCCGAAAAAGAGTTAGCGGGCGCTTAGAAGCGCCCGCGCTTGCCGTTTAGGATCATGCTGCTGGTGTGCTGGGGGGCGGTATCAAAGGGCGGAACCGTCTTGGGGTTGGCCGAGCAG